>JALZUH010000194.1 GCA_023301645.1 Akkermansiaceae bacterium | reverse complement strand
GGCCCACCATCGGGTTTACTCCAGCAATAAAAGAGAATGCAATTGCCTCAGGAACGAGGAGGAGGGCTACGGTGACGCCAGAAAGAATATCATTCTTAATGCTTCCTTTATTTTGTGTTAAAAGTTGAGACATAGTAATCTAAAGATCAATTGGTAGCCAGCGCCGTAGGCTGAAACCTCCCAAATAGCAACACTCATCTATATACTTTCCAACCCACATCTCACCTCTGAGTGCCCAATAGCCATAGAAAAGAACATTCATCATTTCTCATCTTGCTACGATAGATTCTATTTCATAGGTTACTCATTCACCACTTTATGACCAGCACAGAGACCGCATGGAAACAACACGCTAAAAAAACAGCGCACAAAATCAACCTTGGCTGGTGGCTACAAACCCTCGCCAGCCCGCTGCTCCTTGCCAGCCTTGCCGTGGCGTGTATTGCCCTCTTTCTTCGCCGTGAAACAGGTGACTACCCAGCTACGGTGATGAGTATCGCCGCATCGGCATCATTCACTCTTATTGCACTAGGATGCTTCCTCGTAGCCCGCAAGCGATTCGAAACAGCCTCCGAGTCACTCGTCCGCATCGAAGCAAAGATGAAGCTTCAGAATGCACTAACCGCAGCCAATGCAGGCATGACCAGCTGGCCTAACCTGCCCAACCGTATCAATAGTGGCGTCCAATGGCACTGGAGAAGATTACTCCCCCCTTTCCTCGGTGCTGCTTTCATCCTAGCCTGTGGCTTCCTCATCCCCATCGCAGCCAAAGACACTTCATCAGTCGACCAGCAGCCGCACGCGTGGAGCAAGCTCGACTCCAGCTTAGCGATATTAGAAAACCAAGAAATCATCCAAGAGGACTACATCGACGACACTCGAGAAAAGCTCGAAGAGCTACGCCAAAAAGCGCCAGAAGAATGGTTCAGCCACTCCAGCCTAGAGGCAACCGACAACCTGCAAAAAAACCATGCCAATAATCAGGAGCAACTCCAGCGGGCACTAGAGCAAGGCGAGCAAGCCCTCGACGCACTACAAAACCAATCTGCCAATATGAGTGCCGCCCAGAAGCAGCAGCTCATGAACGACTTCGACCAGGCACTCCAAAAAATGGAACAAGGAGCCATGAAGCCAAATACCGAACTCCTCAATCAGCTCAAAAAACTCGACCCTGACCAGCTCACTCAACTCGATCAAAACCAGCTCGATCAACTCAGAGAAAACATGCGCCGCGGCGCCCAAGGACTCGAACAAGACGGCCAAGGTGAAGGCGAGGGAGAAGGTGGAGGCCAAGGAGAAGGCTCCCAGGATGAAAACAAACAAGGCGATGGCACAGGCAGCGGCGGAATCAACCGTGGGCCCGGCCACGCTCCTAATCCACTTGGCCAAAAGCACCCCGACACTGGAGCTGGTGATTACCAAGGACTCCAGTCTAATGACCTCCGAAATGCAGGCCTAGGCGACCTACTCGAAACATCCGAAGGCGAGCACGACATAGACAAAACACCACTTCAGCTCAGAGAAGGCGGCACCACTAAGAGCAAAGGCAAGGGAGGCGACCGCGTTTGGAAAAACTCCCTGCTACCCAATGAGAAAAAAGCCCTCAAAAACTTCTTCCAATAACCACCTTCATAGTAACAAGCGCCCGCACCGACGCTCGACCCAACTAAACAATCACCTCATCATTTCATGAAATTCGCAACTCAAACAGAAGTCACTGACGCCGGCAAGCAAACCCAAGCCCTTGCCAGTGCGCTCAATCAAGTCCTCTTCGGTCAAGAGGATCTCATTGACCTCGTCATCACAGGACTCCTTGCCCGCGGTCACATCCTCCTCGAAGGTCTTCCGGGACTAGGTAAAACCGAGCTGGTTAAAGGCCTATCTAAGGCACTAAGTCTCGACTCAAAGAGAGTGCAGTTCACCCCAGACCTCCTCCCCGGAGACATCACTGGTAATCCCGTGCTCCAAGAAAAAGACGGCCACAGACAGTTTATCTTCCAGCCCGGCCCACTCTTTACCAATGTATTACTCGCCGATGAGATCAACCGCGCCTCGCCGAAAACACAATCCGCGATGCTCGAAGCCATGCAGGAGCGCCGCGTTACCGTTATCGGAGAAACCCACGACCTCCCCGCACCCTTCTTTGTGCTCGCCACCCAGAACCCCATCGAGCTCGAAGGCACCTACCCACTTCCTGAAGCCCAGCTCGACCGATTCCTCTTCAAACTCGAAGTCCGTAGAAACAACGTCGACACCCTCGAGAAAATCGTCACCCAGCGCGAACTAGGCACTGAGCCTGAAGTCAGCTCTATCATAGATGCAGCCCAGCTCGATGAGCTACTAGACGTAGTGCGCCGCATCTACCTACCAGACGTAGTGGCAAACTACATAGCACGCCTAGTCGACGCCACCCACCCCGGCCAGTCCGCTGCCTCCTCTGGCATCAAATACGGATCTAGCCCACGTGCAGCACTCTCACTAGCATCAGCAGCAAAGGCGCGCGCCGTTATCAATGAGCGCACCCATGCCAGCTTCGAAGATGTCAAGCACGTCGCCCCTGCCGTGCTGCGCCATCGCATGATTCTCGATTATAATGCCCGTGTTGAAGGCAAAACAACCAATGACACCATAATCGCTCTCCTCGACGAAGTGCCATTCCAGTCCAAAGACACGCCAAAAAACATGAGCAACGGGTAATCCCTAACCTCCTCCACCTTCACCGCACTCAGCAGCAACCTTTCTTCTCTCCCTCGTTCGTCATGACCACTCATCTCAAGCACCGAATATCTAGCCCATTTCTCAGGTTTTCACCCTTAGCTAAGCTCGCCAGCTGCCTCTTATGGCTTGGCCTCACCAACCTCAGCACCGCTCAGGAGCAGCTGCTAAGAAATGTATACCACGCCCCCTCGAACACGTGGGTAGAAGTCAGCTGCCTACTAGGGAAACTCCCATCCTACGGATACGCCCCCATACGAGTAACCGTCAAGAATGGCACCGACAGAGACCTCAAGCTCCGCCTCGACTTCAGCTCTAGCCCAGACCAATACAGCTACTCCTTGGGTAACAACAATACCAGCTCTCACTTCTCGCTCGTAGGCCGATCAGGTGAAACCAACTCATACGACCTCATCGTCCCTGTAAATACCAACACCCAAACATCCCGATACAACAACGGTTCTAATCTAGATCTCACCCTGCTAGCCAGTGGCTTTGACATCGTAAAAGGCAGCATGTTTTCAGAAAACTCAGCCGACTGGCCTGCCGTCCTCATGAGTAGTGAACTCTACGTGCCTAATTCCTCCACACTCGATAGCCATATTAATAAATCATCGAGTAGTAGCAGTAAAGACCTCACCTTTGCAGGGGCATTCGATCCCAAAAAGCTCCCCGAAGACTGGCGTGCCTATCAGGGACAAGATGTCATCATGATGACCAGTGAAGACTGGCGCAGTGTCTCCCCCGGTGCTCGACTAGCCATCCTCGAATGGAACCGCCTCGGTGGTAAAATCATCCTCTACACCGAAAACACCAGCGAAGACCTCGCCACGCTCCACATTGACAAAAGTCTTGCTGGGCAGAGAAAAACTACCCGTAGCCTTGGCCAAGTCCGCCTCATCAAGCTCCCCACCGCGTCCCGACTCCAAGCCGCCAAAACAGAAAAGCTCATCAAGGATCGCAACCTCTATAAATCATCACACTCCAGCATACTCAACAGCTATGCCCGCTCATGGCCACTCCAAGACCTCCTTGGTGAAAAGCACTTTAATATCGCCCTATTTACCATCATCCTCTTTGCTTTTGGTATTCTCGTAGGCCCCATCAACCTCTTCGTCTTTGCCAAATCTGGCCAGAGACATAAGCTCTTCATCACCACACCCATCATCTCTGTAGCTGCCAGCGTGCTACTGGTTATTACCATCCTCATCCAAGACGGATTCGGCGGTAAAGGGCACCGAATCGCTATTGTCGACGTGCAGCCTCATGAGAATAAGGCCTACATCACCCAAGAACAGACAGCCCGCACCGGCGTGCTATTGGGAAATACCTTCGAAACATCAGAACCCACGATGATCACCCCGATAGCCTTAGCATCCTCTCGTTGGACCCGCGTGCTCAAAGATGGCAAAGCCAATAGCACCTATGAAGCCAATCACGGCAAGCAAGGCATTCGACTCAGTGGCGATTGGTTCCAGTCACGTAGTGTTCATGGTCATCTCCTACACACCATTCGCCCCACCCGAGCCAAGCTAGAGCTCACAGGCACAGAAGCGAGCCCAGCACTGAGCTCTACCTTTGAGTTCGACCTAGGCACCGTCTACTACCAAGACGAAAGTGCTCAATGGTGGGTAGCCGACAGCCTCAAAAAAGGAGCCTCACTAACACTCCGCAAATCAAACCAAGGCGAATTCACCACATGGCTCAATAAGCAGAAAAAAAACTTCTCGAAGATCAATGCCGATAAGCTCGAGCGCCTCAGTGCTAGTCACAAACGATTCTACACCTTTACTGACCAGTTCAAAGTCACCGAAACTTCCCAAGCCATTAACTGGCTAACGACCAAAGCCCTGATCACTGGACAGCTCTAGTTCTAATCATCCCCACGTCCACACAACAACGAACATCTCACTCGTAACGAGCAGCCTGAAGCATTCAATAC
>JALZUH010000193.1 GCA_023301645.1 Akkermansiaceae bacterium | reverse complement strand
ATCAAATTTCTCTGGCCTGATGTAGTCGACCACGGGGAGGTGACGCGGTGTTGGGCGTAGGTATTGGCCAAGGGTGAGGACGGTGACGTCGTGGGCGAGGAGGTCGTCCATGGCTTGGAGGATCTCTTCTTCGGTCTCGCCGAGTCCTAGCATGATGCCACTCTTGGTGACGATCTTGCCTCCTGCGATGGCTTTGGCCTTCTTGAGGACGGTGAGTGAGCGCTGATACTTGGCACGACTTCTGACGAGTGGGGTGAGCCTCTCGACGGTTTCGAGGTTGTGGTTGAAAATGTGTGGCATGCCGCTCATGCAGAGCTCTAGGGCGAAGTCTTTGTCATTAAAGTCGGGGGTGAGGACTTCGATGATGATGCCTGGATTGGTGGCGCGGACGGCTTCGATGACTTTTTTGAAGTGCTCGGCTCCTCCGTCACGAAGGTCGTCACGGGCTACGGCGGTGATGACGACGTGCTTGAGACTGAGGCGCTTGCAGGCTTCTGCTACGCGGGTGGGCTCGTCTGCTTCTAGTGCGTCGGGGCGGGCTGTTTTTACGGCGCAGAATCCACAGGCACGGGTGCACTTTTCACCTGCAATCATGAAGGTGGCGGTTCCTTGACTCCAGCATTCCCAGCGGTTTGGGCATTGTGCCTCTTCACATACGGTGACGAGGTTGAGGTCAGTGATGAGTGATTTGGTTGACCAGAACTTGGGGTCATTAGGTAGTCGCACTTTGATCCAGTCGGGCTTGCGCTCGGTGTGGAGTGTGGGATCCATGTTCATCTTTGGGCCGTGGCAGTTCATGAGTGATTGGGTATCGTGTAAATGCTGAAGTGGCAAGTGCTTATAATGTCTTCGTTGATGATCTGTCGTGGCACTTGGGTGTTTTTAATCCTGTAAGGGGGCTTTATGGTGAGGTTGGGCTTCTGACGAGCTCGATGTGCTGGATGTCTTTACCTGAGATGGGGACATTGTAGGTGATGCTCCATGTGCTGGTTTCTTGGTCGTAGTCGGTCTGCCAGTAGTCTTTTCCGTGGATGCTCTGGTCGAGTTTTTTGCCATTGATAAGGAGGCTGTATCCTGAGTGGGATGTGAGCTGGGTGAAGGTGAAGGGGACGTATCCTAGGCCACCTGAGAATTTGAGTTTGGCTTTGTTTTGGTGGGCTTTAATTCGGATGTCTGGGAATCTGTGCTGGAGGGTGCCTGTCTGGACTTGGACGTGGTGGCTGTTTTCTGTGGCTTCGCGTGCGATCATTTTCCACGTGTTTTCTGAGGCTTGCAGGGCTTTCTTTAGCTCTTGGTTCGGCCCGTAGTAGTGGGCGGCTTTCTTGGGCATGACGATGTATTCGATGACGGCGTCTACATAGTCGCCGGGGAGCAGCTCAGTGGTGCCGGCGGGTGGGGTGATGTCGAGGATGGAGGATACTTGCTGTCCTCGTTGGCCACCATATTCTGCGAGGTGTGGTGGGGTTTCCTTTCCTCCTAGCTTGGCTTTCCATGAGCGTATGATAAGTCCTCGATTGGAGAGGTTTTTATGATCCGAGTCGGTGTCTTCGGCGTGGTGGAGTGAGAACCATGGTGTATTACCACTGTAGGGGGTGGCGGGGGCGGTGTAGGTTCCTTTGGTGGGGGAGGTTGCCCATTCTTTGATGAGACCATTGCTGCGGTCTCCTGCGGCGAAGGTTTTCTCAGGGCTCATGTTGTAGCCGTCGGCTCCTATCTGGAAGATGACAAATCTGGAGAAGGGGATGGCTTGGGTCACCTTCATGCGGATACGGTAGGTGCCTCTTACGATGTCGTCTGTGCGGCTGATGCTGGTGGTGATGGAGTGGTGGATTTTCTGGTCGATGTTCCCCTCATAGGTGACGCCGGTGAGGCATGGGCCTTGGCGGTGTCGGTGGGTGCGGACGGTGGCGTGGTATAGGCGCTTTCCGTCAGGGGCGAAGAGCTTCATGTAGTCGCCACCGCCGACATTGCCGGTCCATTTCCAAGGTTTTGACTGAGCGCTGGGGCGTAGTAAGAGCGGGCGCACGTCGGTGATGAGGCAGGAGGCTTGTGCTTGGTCGGGCTCGTAGCAGATGCTTTCTCCCCATGCGCCGATGGCACTTTGTTCCCAGAGCTGATTACTACCCCAGCCGATGAGGGAGAGCTGGGCGTGGGAGGCGGCAGGGACTCCGCCCCATTCTGAGTTTGCAATGATGAGCTCGAGCTCTGTGGTGCTATTGGCAGGTGCTGTGATGACGGAAATACCGCGAAACCATGAGCCTGAGTGTGAGGTCTTGAAGTTGCGGTGCCAGTTTTTGCTGAGCTGGACTGGGATGCCTGTGGGGTTGCCATGGATGTCTCGGATGATGGCGGTGATTCCGGTGACGGCTGAGACGTGGCGGTCTTTGGCGAAGAGGACTGGGACGGCTTGCTCTGAGTCTGTGGTATTGGTGATGGTGAAGCGAAGCTGCTGGAAGTTATCATTTCTGCCTTTGCTGGGAAGGGCGCTTTGCGTCTGGGATCCGCTGTGGGGTGGGTTGTTTTTGGCAGATGCTGCTGCTAGGTTTATTTGGTGCCAGCCGAGCTCGTGGTCGTAGATGACTGGGATGGGCGTTGCTGTGTGGTGGTCTTTGCAGGTGATGCTGACTTGTGGCTGGGAGGGGATTTCCTCCATGGTGATAGGGTCGAAGACGAGCGCGACTTTGCCTTGCTGGGAATGCTGGGCTGTTTGCTGGAGTGTTCCTGTGGCATTGGTCAGCTGGATACTCATGGTGGCTTTTTGCCAGTGTTGTGCGTTTGTGGGCGGAGTGGCGCTATCTGGGGCGTTCTGCTGAGGCTCGGCGTAGAGGACGAAGCTGAGGCGGTCTGACCATGCGGAGGTTTCGAAGCGGGCGTCTGTCGGGAG
>JALZUH010000192.1 GCA_023301645.1 Akkermansiaceae bacterium | reverse complement strand
TCCCTAACTAGATTCAGCGCTGCCCTTTCAACTCGACGCCAGAGCTTATCTCATTACCATCCGCCTAATCCCGATTTCTATCACCATCTCCATCACATCATGAGCCAATTTTCAAAAAAACGCTTCATCCTTCCATCGCTATGCGCGCTCTCCCTGGCCAGCCCATTGGCGGCTGACGAGCAGGCCAACAAAGGCGACCACTATCAAATTAGTGACGGCAGTAGCTATGTCGCTAAAGATTTCTACCCAACATTCAGCTGGGAGGTCACTCCTCAGTATTTCATGTTTGGCCAAATGAATGGGCTCCTCACCAGTGACCAGGTCGAGTCTATTTCGGCAAAGACGAACTTCATCTGCATCGAGAAGGCGCACGCCGTGAAGTCCCCGCTCAAGTATGCAGAAGCAGGAGCCAAGGGTGAAATCGCCGCCTTTAAGCAAACCAACCCCGACACCAAGGCGCTGTTTTACTTCAACTCCGCCCATGCTTACCCCTTCACCTCGTATACTAAAAAATTTAGCCTCAAAGGTTTTGATAAGCATCCAGAGCTCCACTCCTTTGTCTTAAAGGACAAAGAAACTGGCAAGTTCCACACTCGTGGCAATGTCTTGTTCTTTGATGTGCTCAACCCAGATTTTAGAAGCTGGTGGATCAATACTGTCGCCACTGGGGTTAAGGACACAGGGGCAGACGGTGCCTTCATCGACCAAATGCATGGCTTCTCGTGGCTGCGACACGACCGCAGAACCGAAGTCCAAGAAGCGATGGGTGATATGATGGCGGGGTTAAAAAACAAAATGCCCTCAGATAAGATCTTACTTGGCAATAACGCCCACACGAAAGCGGCCAGCACCATCTACCCACACCTGGACGCCATAATGTTCGAGCACTATAATGATAAGCTCATTTCCAAAGAAGGCCTCCTCAGAGACTGGGCAGAAATGCTTCGCATTGCCAAAGATGGAAAAATGACAATTTTCCGCATCGGTCTAGAATATGACCTCCAAGTCAAAGCCGCGATAGGTGAGAATACCAATAAAACTCAGCAGCACGAAATCTACACCAAGCTCTCTCAGGAAATGGCGGAATTCTACCTAGCTTCCTACCTCATCGGAGCGCAGCCATATTCATACTTCCAATACGGCTGGGGATGGCGTCTGGATACGGGGTCACTTGTCGATCACCCCATCTTCCACAAACCACTTGGAGCACCTCTAGCGGCCTATAAGCGTGTCAGTAAAGATGGCTGGGAGTTCACCCGTGAATTCGAACGTGCCTCAGTATGGGTAGACACCGATAAGCGCACTGCCAAAATCACTTGGAAGTAACCAACCAAGTAACTACGCCCTGCCAAATGGCAGGATCGACTTCAGCACGCGGCTGAAAACACCACCCTTCTCCTTCGGACCTCGATCAGCATCGAGAATCTGAGCGTAGCGGATGAGACCTACTGCTGTCGAATACTGCGGATCGCGGAAATTCGCATGCACACCACTAATATTGGATTGCTCTGCTTGGTAGACGGGAAGGTTATCAAAGACCTCATTGGCAAGATCACTAAAGCCACGCATACGGCTGCTACCTCCAGTCAAGTAGACGCCTGATCCGACTGACTTAAGCGCGCCCTCAGGTAACTGCTCGCGCACGAGCTGTAGCGTCTCTTCGAGACGACCATAAATGATGTCATTAAGCAGCTCACGTGGCATCTCGCTCTCTTCATAGCCACTGTCATCGGTCACCTTCACAGTTCCGATGCTTTTGGCAGGGTCACCCGAGGCGTCGCCTTCGGCTTTCTTAAGCTCCTCAGCACGACTCAGTGGTATATGAGTAACAAGGTGAATATCATTGGTGATGTGATCGCCGCCGACAGGGATACACCCCGAAGCCGCAATCGAGCCATTGAGATAGAGCACGTAGTCCGTCGTGCCGCCACCGATATCAATGACCAGCGCACCTGCGTCTTTCTGCTCTCGCTCTAATGCTACCTGAGCGGTAGCAATGGGGGCAAAAACCACATCGTCGACATCAAGTGGGATTTCCCTAACGCACTTAATACTGTTTTGAATGCGCGTTCGAATGCCGTGCACAATGTGAAAGTCGACCTCTAATGATCGCCCAAGCAAGCCCACAGGACTAACCGTGTGCTCATGGTCATCGAGTCGGTAATGACGGATGAAATTATGCAGATAGACGTGATCACTAGGGATGGCTAGATCACGTGCGATCTCAGTAGCCTCCTCGATATGACTCTGCTGCAGCTCATCTTCATCGTCAGGGAGACGGAAGGTGCCGCAGTTACCAACGCCTTGAATGTGCGAGCCTGTAACAGCCAATAGCACACTACTAATATCGACATCACAAAGATCCTCCGCCTTTAGAAGGGCGTCCTTGAGTCCAGCGCGAGCTTGTGGGTAGTCTGAGATTTCGCCCTTTCTGATCCCCGCACTGCGTGTTTCCCCAACACCTAAGATCTTTACTGAGCCATCAGCCTTCACTTCACCCACCACCATGCATGTCTTGGTGGTGCCGATTTCGAGTCCAACGTGTATTTTAGATTTAGCCATCGATTAGGTAGTAGAAAAAGTCCGTTAAGAAGTTCGTTAGAAAGCCCCGCTTTGAGGGCTGACCATTGACGTTTGTTCGTCGCTGAACTTCACAGGAATATTGATTTTGGGGATGAGATTGATATGCCTGACTTGCCTCCCTGTATTCACAGTATGCTCGTGGATACTCACGAAGTCAGAAAGCTGACGGCGGTGGTCATACATACCAAATATCGCGCGCGAGCCGTCTTGGCAAGTCGCCTCCATCGAATAACTATTAAGCAGAGTGATCCGCTCTGGCTGCCACTGTGCGCGGATATCGCCCTCGCCAAATGACTTCAGCAGATGCAGAGCGCGCATGACGTCAGGCTGTTTCATCTTCGCCCCATGGGTGAAGCTATCCTCCTGCGCCTCATCGATGACGATGACAGGCAGAGGCTGTGCAGATTGCCAAATGCCACCTACACAGGGAAAGGTAATCCCTTCGCCATCGGCAAGAATACCGTGCGCCGCGCGACCAGGCAGCCGCAGTGCTCGTGACTCGATCCATGCCACGGGGACACGCTCAGTGAGAGTAATTCGGATCTGGCCGGGAAGACGTCTCTCGACATCGCAGCTGACCACCTCAGGCAGCTCATGGAGCCGCATTTTTATGTCCTCAATATCAATGGCAAAAACACTCGCCCCTAGATCGATCTCTGCAACCTCGACAACACGTGTGTGCGTGATTGCTCCGTTGGTCTTAAGCTCGATTTCCTGTAGCGCGTATTTCTCATTACCTAAGAAAAGATGCTGCGCACCACGGTATGAACCCCATGCAATTAAGCCTAGCAGTGCAAGGATGAAGCCTACCTTGAGTAATCCACCAGCCCCCTTGAGGAACTGAAACATCATAATCCTTGGTGAGTTTACGCGGATATTAAGCTTTTGAAAATCACCATGGTGACCACCTAAGTAACCCCGCGAACGATGCGTCCGAGAGGTTTTCTTACGTGATTTGAATGTCGCCATGATACTTTTAAAGTTAAGATGATTTAAGCTAGTCTGTGTATGAGGTCAAATAGCTTCCTAAGTGACCCGCCCTCTACTTAGCCACGATGACTCAGTGAGAGATCAGCAATTCTCTCACATAGCGGGCCAAATTCCAAGCCCGCAGCTTGAGCTGCCTTTGGTAAGAGACTGGTCGCTGTCATGCCTGGGATGGTATTGGCCTCTAGGACGTAGGGGTTATTATCAGCATCGAGCAGGACATCCACACGTGAGTAGATCTCCACACCCAAGGCTTTGTGCGCTGCGAGAGCTGCTGTTTGGATCCTCGCTGTAGTCTCTGCGTCGAAGTCGGCAGGGCAGTAGTAATCACTTCCCACATCAGGGTTATCTTCCTCACCATTCATCCATGGGTATTTGGTCGCCATATCGTAGACGCCACCGCGTGGCACAATGTGCACGATAGGTAATGGCTGATCATCAAGCACTCCAACGGTAAGCTCCTTACCCTCGACGAACTGCTCGATAAGAATGTCATCGCTAAACTTCGCCGCCTCAGTAATGGCGTGCTCAGCCTCTTCTTGAGTCTTGGCAATACTAATGCCTACACTCGACCCCTCGCGTGGTGGCTTCACTACGTATGGCAGCGGCATATCAGGAAATACAATACCATCCTTACAGTCGATGATCTCTGAAGCTGGTGTCGGCACACCGTGCTCTACGAAGACCTTTTTACTCGCGCATTTATCAAATCCTAAGCGGCTACTTTCGATACCTGCTCCCGTATAAGGAAGCCCCATACCCTCTAGGATAGACTGCATCTCACCATCTTCACCAAAGGTGCCATGAATGGTATTAAAACATAGTGCTGTGCCTTCTGGGATCGTTAGCTCTCGGCTAGTGACATCCACCGCCACAGCTTCTAGACCCTGTCCTTTAAGAGCTTCTAAAACAGCATTTCCCGACGCAAGAGAGACCTCACGCTCAGAACCTGGTCCGCCCATGAGGACGGCAATTTGTAGAGATTTTTCCATGATATAATATGTTAATTCGTCGTTTCTATTGTCTAAAAAGTAAATTCGTCCTCGCCGATAATTTGCACCTCAGTTTCCATTGAGATACCGCGCTCTTCTTTAGCCTTTTGGCGGATTTGCTCGATAAGGCCTAGGATATCATTAGCGCTCGCCTTGCCACGGTTGACGATGAAGTTCCCGTGCTCCAGCGATACTTGAGCCTTACCATAGGAAACATCCTTCATACCGAGCTCATCGACGAGCTTACCCGCTGGGATTTCGGTAGGGTTTTTAAAAACACAGCCCGCACTTGCCGCGATGGGCTGCGAAGTGCGGCGCTTATTACGTGACTCATCCATCTTCGCTGAGATTGACTCGGCATCTGACTTCTCAGCCTGAAAGGTCGCCTGAAGCGCGAAGTTCTGACGTAGCTCTGGCACATTGCGATAGTGGGCGGTGATCTCATCACGCTGGCGGGTTCGAATCTCACCATCTTCATCCAGTAATCTCACCCTGATAACTTGGTCAAATGACTCAATGCCCATAGCACCTGCATTCATACGCAGACCACCACCGACATTACCCGGAATACCCTCCATCCACTCCATACCTGTAAGTCCATGCGAGGCAGCGACACTCGCCACTTTCTTAAATCTCGCACCGGCACCTGCGGTGATCGTATCACCCTCGACAGTCACTTCTGAGAATTCTCCACCAGCAGGGTGGATGACAGCTCCACGAATACCTCCATCGCGCACGAGAAGATTAGACCCTCTACCGATTACGCGCTGGGCAATACCACGAGAGCGGCAGTAACTTGCTAGCTTAGCAAAGGCATCAAAACTATGCGGCTCTAGCCAGAACTGAGCTGGGCCACCACAAAGCATCGTCGTATGGCGACGCATCGGCTCGAAAATCTTACCCGAAATATCATCACCTACATGGCGTAGGATATCATCGAGCACAGCGAGTCCCTTGGCTACCTTAGTGCCTATCTCATGGACATTACCTGCACCTAGAGTGATCAGCAGGTCTCCTTTTTGTAAGGAGTTCCCCACCACGTAGTGCGCCTCGCTGACACTACCCACCACTTCAGCGCGGGTATCACCATGAGCCTTCACGGCATCAACAATGGTCTGAGCGCTCACGCCCTCAATAGGAGTCTCACTAGCTGCGTAGACATCAGTGACAAACACTCGATCCGCTGCCTGTAGGGCCTTGCCAAAATCAGCCGCCAGCTTCTGAGTCCGACTATAGCGGTGTGGCTGGAAAACTACAACAAGTCGCTCTGGCTTGAGTGAAGCAGCCGTTTGGAGTGTCGCCGATACCTCAGTCGGGTGATGACCGTAGTCATCGATAATGCGGAAATGATCTGAGAGATACTTCGTCTCAAAACGGCGACGTGCACCTGCAAAGGTGCTCAGCCCTCGTGCCACCAGCTGGAAGTCGACCTCTGCGGCATCCGCCACAGCAATAGCCGCTAGAGCATTCAGCACATTATGCCTACCGGGAATACCTAGCTCGACACGTCCTAAGTCGGCTCGCTCTGCGCCGTCTAATCTCTTGCTCACATTAAAGGCGACAGTGCCGCCTGTTTCGAAAATATCGGTCGCCATGAAATCGGCATCATCCCATCCATAGGAAACAGCCCCCTCGCGATGGGCGCAGAGTTCTGTCGCTACAGCACATCCAGAGAAGTAGATTTTACGACCTCGTGTCTGATCGAGCATCGTCGTGAAGACCTCCTTGATATGATCAATACC
>JALZUH010000191.1 GCA_023301645.1 Akkermansiaceae bacterium | reverse complement strand
GCAATGGACGCTGCTAAAGACGCTGCTGGCAATGCTGGTGCAGCAGCAACAGACAAGGCATCTAGCCTTATCGGCGGCGCAGCTAAGGTAATCACTCCTGGCCACTAATTCAACTAAAGGGTCATTCTGATCCTTTAACGCTATTTACAAAAGCACCTCCTTCTATCGATAGTTGGAGGTTCTTTTTTGCCTGTGTTCTTTCTTTTAATAGGGTAGCGCTCCTTGTGGGGTCACTGACAAATTAGCTCAGCACCACCTCAAGACGCATTAATGCCTAGGCTTGCAATTGAGCTCTATATTCCTATTCTCTAGTGCGTCTATGGAACTCACCGCTGTCATTGAAGCCCTGCTCATTGCATCCGAGGACCCTCTTTCTAGTTCAGAACTAGCGCGTCTCGTTCGCGCCCGCGTTGCAGAGACGGAGGATGATATCCTTTCTGAGGATCCAGCAGGAGAACTCCCTGCCGAGCTCAAAGCACTCGCAGATATCGATGAGTCGGCTGTTTCACTAGCTATTTCCTCACTCAATGCCAGCTATGAAGCCACTGGTAGATCATTTCTCTGCTCAGAGAGAGCCAAAGGCTGGAAGATATACACCCGCCCCGATTACGCCGACTTTGTCCGCCAGCTATTTCCCGGCAGAAAGCCTAGCAAACTCAGTGGCCCCGCTATGGAAACTCTCGCCATCATCGCCTATAGACAACCCATCGCTAAAGCCTCCATCGAAGCTGTGCGTGGTGTATCATGCGATGGCATGCTGCAGAAGCTCCTCGACCGTGAGCTCATCAGAATCGGCGGTCGCGCAGATTTACCCGGAAGACCCCTCTTGTATGAAACAACTGACCTCTTCTTTGAGCACTTTGGGGTGAAGTCCGTCGACGACCTCCCCAATGCCAACGAACTACGAACCGTCAAGCTCCCCGAAGCAAGCTTCGATAATGACTCGCCACCAGAGCAAGGAGCCATTGAAGAGCAACTCGCCCTGACTTCAGCAGGTATCCCGCTTGCAGATGAGCAGGCACTTTAGGAAATCACTCATCAGTGATCGAATAGCTACCAGCTAACTATTTACTTTTCCCACTTCCCCATTATTCTATACCCATCTCCCCACTTCTTTTCCCATGCCACTTGACGACATCAGAACAAAGATCGATGAGCTCGATCGCAAGCTACTTGACCTCCTATCATCCAGAGCTGACCTCGTGCACGAAGTCGGTGAAATCAAGAAAAAGGAAGATCTACAAATCTACGCACCCGAGCGAGAGCATGCGCTACTAGAGCGACTCTCCAAGATGAACAACAGTCGCCTACCGGATAAGTCGATCTTTGCCATCTACCGCGAAATTATGTCCGCAGCGCTAGCACTAGAGGACAATCTCACCGTTGCCTACCTAGGGCCAGAGGGCACATGGACTCATCAGGCAGCCATCAAGAAGTTCGGACACTCGATTACCTATTCTTCACAGGCAAACTTCGCTGAGGTCTTCGACCAAGTAGCTCGTAGAAAGGCACACTACGGTGTCGTCCCTATTGAGAATTCTACTGAGGGCGCTATCTCCCACACCCTCGACCTCTTCGTCGACTCGCCGCTACAGATCTGTGCTCAGATTCTACTCCGCATTGAAAACGGTCTGATGGCTTGCATCCCACGTGAAGAAATCAAGACGCTATACTCTCACCCTCAAGTCTTTGGACAGTGCAATAACTGGATCTTAAAAAACTTCCCTGACGCCGATCTCGTCGAAGTGTCCTCTACGACGAAGGCAGCTAAACTCGCGAAGCAAAATGCTGCCGATGGTGCAGCTGCCCTCGGAGGCCAGCTTGCAGCAGATATCAATGAGCTCACCATGCTCGAAATATCTATCCAAGATCGCGCTACCAATACCACGCGCTTCCTCGTCATTGGTGAGAAGACATGCCCATCTACTGGCAAAGACCGCACCTCGATCCTCTTCTCAGTGCATGATAAGCCAGGCTCACTGGTGAAAGCACTCCAGTCATTTGACCAGCTTAATATCAATATGAGCAAGATCGAATCTCGCCCATCGAAGCAGCGCAACTGGGAGTATATCTTTTATGTCGACCTCGCGGGTCACTGCACTGACTCAGATGTCGCAGGTGCTCTCACTGAGCTTGAAAAACACTGCTCACTGGTCAAAATCCTAGGCAGCTATCCTGACATCGAAGTCTAGTTTAGACTAAAGTAAACTAACCTGATCTTTGGGTCATTTGACTACGACCTGAGCAGCTCGCCTAGCTCGTATTCTCTTAGGAAGACCTCTAGCCTAGCCCTTGTTTCGGCTGGGCGTGAGCTAGCTCTTGCGAGTTCCAGCTGCTTTTGAGCCTCTTGCTGAGGGATTGTTCTGATGAGCCACTTCATTCGAGGAATGCTAAAGGCTACCATACTCAGGGTTTCTAATCCCATACCCAGAAGCAGGACCGCAGCGCACGGGTCAGCCGCCATTTCACCGCACACACTCACCGGCACACCTATTGCCTGTGATCTCTTCACCACCTCATTGACCGTATCGATCACAGCTGGGTGCAGATAGTCATAGAGTCGTGTCACGTGACTATTACCTCGATCTACAGCTAAGATATACTGAGTCATGTCATTAGAGCCTATGGATACAAAGTCTACCTTACCTTTCAAATAAGGAAGAATCGCCACCACCGCAGGAACTTCTGCCATAATGCCCACCAGAGGGCGCTTCAATTTAAAACCCTCCCCTTTTAGCTGGGCGATAGCGTCGTCGATTTGTCGCAGACAATACTCTACCTCCTCAACACCACTGATCATAGGCAGCATAATACTAAGATTATCAATCCCCTCAGAGGCGCGCAGCATAGCACGAATCTGCGTCATAAAAATCCCCGTATGATCCATCGTAAAGCGAACGCCACGCCAGCCTAGTGCTGGATTCTCCTCGCTGACCTCATAGTAAGGCAGCGGCTTATCGCCACCTGCATCGAGTGTTCTCATACACACTGAGCTCGAAGCGTAAGAGCTGAGCACTTTACGGTAAGTCTGGATCTGCTCATCCTCAGAGGGAAAGCTATCACTGACAATAAAGGGAATCTCAGAACGATACAGTCCGACCCCTTCGGCACCATTGGCAAGACCTGGGCTAATATCTGCCATCAGCCCAGTATTAGCATAGAGCTTTACCCGCACACCGTCAGGAGTAACTGCTGGTAGCTCCTTAAGCTTGGCGAGTTCTGCCTTCAGTGAAGTCTCGGAGTGCAGTAGCTCCTCGAAGCCCGACCTTACGATATCACTCGGATTAGCATGAACTTCTCCCTGATAGCCATCTACAATAATGTCTTCGCCCTCAGGAAGTTCCAACACATCCCTAACACCTACTACAGCAGGGACACCTAGTGCCTTAGCCAGAACGGCGGTGTGTGACAGGCTCGATCCATCGGAGGATACGATACCTGCTAGCGAGCTGGATGAATAGGCCGCGATATCGGTAATGCTAATTAGCGAACCAACGAGCACGATAGGCTTGCCCTCGGGTAGATCAAGCTGCCGCTTTTGAGAAAGGTGGGCGTAGATTTTATTGCCGAGGTTAAGAACGTCCTCAGCTCGGCTACGCAGATAGTCATCCTCCATCGATTGGAACTTATCGACCTGCTGAGCCACTGTTTTACGCAGCGCAGATACTGCAGACATACGCTCTCTGATACTTTTTTGGATACTACCGATGAAGCCAGCACTTCGAATCATCATCGCATAGATATCAAACATTTCTGCTACATCCTCAGACAGGCTCTCTTTCAGCCGCTCACGCCCTTCGGTCAGATCGGCTTCCACCCTTGTCAGCGCATTCTCAAATAAGGCTAGCTCAGCTTCGACATCATCTGTTTCGCTATCTTTGAGTAGCATCAGATCCTTAGTGCCTTCGAGTAGAACCACCTTTCCTATACCTATCCCCGCTGATGCAGCAATCCCCTTGACACTGACTCCCCGGCCCTTCTCTTGACTTGGCAACGCATCAACTTCCTGATCGGAGGCATGGGTTTGAACTTCAAAGTCAGAAGCACGCAGCGACCCTAGGTGCGCGGCCGCAGTAATTAAAAAAGATTCCTCGTCATCGCTGAACTTACGATCTGCAATCTGCTCGACGACGAGCACACCCACAAGCTTCCCCTCGTGCACGACTGGCGCCCCTAAGAATGAATCAAAATGCTGCTCACCTGACTTCGGAAAGTAACGGTAATTGGGGTGCTTACTCGCCTGCTGCACGTTGAGCGGGTGCTGGCTTCGCCCGATGAGCCCGACAAGGCCTTCATCTAGCTCTAGTCGAATAGAGCCCACGCAATCTAGCTGGAGCCCCTCTGTAGCAGCCATAAATAGGCCGCCTTTGTCATCTACAAGATACAGACTGCATACGCCCACATCCATAATGCGCTTAATACTGCTCACAATACCGAGAGCTCTCTTCTCAGCATTAGCCGCAACAGCTGCCTCTTGGACAAGTCGCTGAAGAGCCTGTAGGATGTTTCTCATCTATTGAAGAAAGCAGACATCCCACCATAGATCAAGCCTAGCTGATAAGAGAGCTCCGCAAGTCTATCATAAAGGGGTAACTCCCCCCTCGTTATCTACGCTTTTTGCGGTAATCGATCTTCCCCTTCTTAGCTGCTTTCTTCGCAGCACCTCGCTCTCGAGGTGAGTTCTCGAAGCGATCTCCTGAGTGACGCTTGAGTCTTCTTTTTGGTTGGTTAAAGCGATCGTCTTTATCTATTTCAGGAGCAGGCACATTGTAGTTGAATCCCTTTAATTGGCGTTTGCCGAGGGTTTTACCAATATGCTTCTCAAGTCGGAGAAGTCTCTCCCCCTCGCCCGATGTGAGGAAGGTAAGCGCGCAGCCTTCAGAGCCAGCTCTGCCGGTTCGTCCAATACGGTGAATGTAGTCCTCGCTCTGCTGCGGGAAGTCATAATTAATCACATGAGTCACATCAGGAATGTCGAGTCCTCGTGCGGCGATATCGGTGGCGACAAGCACGCGTATTTTACTCGCCTTGAAGTCCCTGAGCGCGCGCATGCGGTGATTCTGAGAGCGATCACTGTGAATGGCTTCTGCTGAGATATCAGAGCGCGTCAGTGTCTTAGTCAGCACGTCGCAGTCCTCTCTGGTTCTTACGAAAACAATAATAGAGAAGAACTTATGATCTTCGAGCATGCTAATGAGTAGCTCTGCCTTCAGGTGCTGCTCTACTGGATAGACATACTGAGTGACTGTTTCAGCTGGATTACTCCTCTCTCCCACCTCGATGGTGACAGGAGACTTCAGAATATCGCGAGATAGCTTCTCGACCTGCTGCGGGAATGTTGCAGAGAATAGCAGACTCTGGCGACGCTTCGGCAGGCTTTCACAAATCTCAGCAATATCAGGGAAAAACCCCATATCGAGCATTCGGTCAGCCTCATCGAGAATCAAATGCGTGAGCTTTCCAAAGGTGCAGTGACCGTCCTGCATAAGGGCGATGAGTCTACCCGGTGTGGCAATGACGATATCGACATCACTCTGGAGCTTTTCAATCTGGTGCTTTTCACTAGCGCCACCGATGACAACGACTGTTCGGAGGTTCGTGTATTTGCCATACACACGAATGCTTTCATTAATCTGCATCACCAGCTCACGCGTCGGAGCGATAATGAGGAGGCGAGTGCCTCGTGTGGCTTGATCATGGGTTTTCTCAGAAATCAGCGAGAGTAGAGGCAGGGTAAATGCTGCGGTCTTTCCTGTGCCGGTCTGAGCTAGACCTATGAGGTCTTTTCCCGCCATGATAGGAGGGATCGTTTTCGCCTGAATAGGTGTGGCCTTAGAATATCCTGCATCATTGACTGCCTGGAGAATACGGTGATTGAGCCCTAGTGACTGAAAAGACATATACGCTCACTACGGTGGAATCAGAAAAACTCAAGAATTATCGCTACAAACTAAAGCCGCAGTCACGAGTAGTGACCACGGCTTCATCAGATTGATACTGTGCTCGCTTCGATGAGGAAGCGAGTATGGTGAGCTAATTAGTAGCTGAGAGTAGCACCTTTCTGCCTCTTCTCACGCTGACCTTCCCACCATTCATTGGGACCCTCAGCAGAGATATCTTCCCATGTTTCGATGAGTAAGCGCTTCATTTGATTCGCCTTCTCTGGCATCGACTTAGCAAGATCATTACTCTCCTGCCAGTCCTCAGTCATGTTAAAGAGCATGAATTCAGTAAGCGTATCATTACCAACTATTTTCCAGTCACCTTCACGTAATGCGACTCGCTCAGAGCCATGCGAAACGTGATTTCTCCAGAACATAGGAACCTCGCGCTCCACGCTCTTACCTGCAAAGACAGGGAGCATACTCACACCGTCAATGGTGCGGTCTTTAGGCGCTTCAATATCGAGGATATCGAGAACGGTTGAGAAAATATCAGTGCCAATAACAGGCGTGTCATTGACTGTGCCGGGCTTAATGTGCCCCGGCCAGCGAACGATAAAGGGAACGCGAATACCGCCCTCGAAACTGCTTCGCTTGAGACCGCGAAGCCCCCCAGAGTCGCCCCCATAGGCGATTACTGGACCGTTATCAGAAGTAAAAATCAGCAGTGTATTATCTGCAATACCTTCTGAATCGAGTGTCTTCATGATCTCACCCAGCGCGTAATCTAGCTGCGTGATATTACCGTAATACTTAGTCTGCTTATCCGAGTAGCCAGAGTAAAGCTCAGTGAACTTAATATCTGAGGCAATAGGGCTGTGTGGCTCATGGAACCAAATCGACATGACAAAAGGCTTCGACTCGTCGCGCTTCTCCTCGATCCATTCGATAGCCTCATCAGCCACCAATGGTGCAGAGTAACCTTCAAGCTGGCCGACAGGCTCACCATTTCGCACGAAGTTCTTTGGGTTCTTATGACTTGGCTCAGCATTATTATGTGTTGTCATCCAGTAGTCATAACCACCTTGCTCCCCCGGTTGTGGAAATTCATCATTTCCAAACTGTTGCTTGGAGAGTAGGTGCCACTTACCAACGTGACAGGTCTGGTAGCCGACTTCCCTGACGAGTTCAGGATAAGTAATCTCGCTCGTGCGAAGGTGGGCTTTATGATTGCCTGAAAGGTGACGCCATACGCCATTACGGTATGGTGTGCGGCCAGTGAGGATTGCAGATCTTGATGGAGAACACACGCCACATGCAGAATAGCCTTGGGTGAACTTCACCCCTTGAGAGGCAAGCTGGTCAAGATTGGGTGATTTGATAATCTTATTTCCGTAGGTGGAGCAATCGCCCCAGCCCATATCATCGGCCAAAACTACGATAATATTAGGCTTATCTGCTGCAGGTGCTAGCGCGGGAAGAAGAAAGCCACAGAAGAGGCTAACTGGAATTATTTTTTTCAACATGATATTAATTTAAATTTAGAGATGTTTAACAAAGAAGTCGATGGTTGCTTTCACGATTTCTCCACGGTCAGGCTTGATGTCAGCATCAACTTTTCTCCAGTTGTGCCCAGCGTTTTCAACAATTACAATGCTCACTGGAGCCTTCACTGTCTTTAACTGCTCGCGCATACGGTATGCCTGCTTGACGGGGATCGTTGTGTCTTTATCCCCCTGAATCATTAGTAGTGGTGCGCTCTCTTCAGTTAGGTAATTAACTGGGCTCATCTCGCGGTAGAGCTTGAGCTTCCTCTCAGCACTGACCTTTTTCTCAGCACCTAGGATGCGTGGCCCAAAGCGATCACGAAACCCCTCGCGGTCATCATGATTAAATAGCTGCTCGTCCTCAAAGTCACAAGGTCCATACCATGAAACTCCAGCTACCATCTTGTAGGGAGTCCCAGCTAATGCTTCATCACCGACTAAGCTCTCAGGAGATGAAAGTAGTAACATTTGCGATATATGACCACCCGCAGAGTCCCCCATCGTATAGAATTTCATCGGGTCAATGCCGAGCTCTTCGCTGTTTTTTGCGAGATAGCGAACCGCGTCCTTGGAATCAATCACGCAGTCACGCATCTTTATCACATCATTTTTGCTCCAAAGACGATAGCCAACTGAGACCACACAGAAACCCTCCTTTACGAGAGCTGAATGAATGGTGCCAAACGAGGCATTACTAGCACCAAATCGACTTCCAGCAGCCCATCCGCCACCGTGTGTGTAAATAACAACAGGAGAGAGTTTTTTACGTTTTTGGGTGGGGTAATAAATATCTAATTCAAGCTCACGATCTCCCACTTTTTTATAAACGACATCAAGCTCCCTCTCCCCCCCTGTTTCTAAGTATCTCTTGGGTTTAGCCGGCTTGGCTGGTTTTTCATCAGCTGAAACCGCAGTGAGAGAAGTCATGGCAACGGCCATTGAAAGTGCTGCTTGAATGATTGTTTTCATATATTTTGTAATAAGACGACTATTTCTATGTGTTAGAATACCTACCAACTGATAAAAATCTATCAACCAAATAGCACCAAATAAAAAACCCCTAGCTGCCAATGAAGACAACTAGGGATTTAAATAGCGTTTAACTTAATAAACGAATTGAGGGGATGATTACATCATGCCGCCCATTCCGCCCATTCCAGCGTGGTCGTGATCATGACCATGATCATCACCAGCTGCCTTAGGCAAATCAGTGATGAGACACTCTGTAGTGAGAAGTAGACCTGAGATAGATGCTGCGTGCTGAAGTGCCGAGCGTGTCACCTTAGTAGGGTCAACCACACCGTCCTTGATAAGGTCAGTGTATTCACCAGTCGCAACATTGTAACCTTCGTTACCCTTAGCTGACTTCACCTGCTGCACGATCAGTGCACCTTCGAGCCCTGCATTTGCAGAAAGCTGACGAAGAGGAGCTTCAATAGCGCGAGCTACGATCTCAGCACCAGTAGCCTCATCACCTTCGAGGCTGAGCACTCCGATGTTAGCCTGTGCGCGGATAAGAGCGGTGCCACCTCCAGGGACGATACCTTCTTCTACAGCAGCACGTGTCGCGTGAAGAGCATCTTCTACGCGTGCTTTCTTCTCCTTCATTTCGGTCTCAGTAGCTGCACCGACGTTAATGACGGCTACACCACCTGCAAGCTTTGCAAGACGCTCTTGGAGCTTCTCGATGTCATACTCAGATGATGACTCTTCAATCTGACGGCGAATTTGATTCACGCGACCTGTGATAGCGTCACTTGTTCCTTCACCTTCAACAATCGTTGTAGATTCCTTAGTGATAGAGATACGCTTAGCAGAACCAAGGTCTTCGACCTCAATGCTCTCAAGCTTGATACCAAGATCTTCAGTAATTACCTTACCACCAGTAAGGATAGCTAAGTCTTCAAGCATTGCCTTACGACGATCACCGAAGCCAGGGGCCTTCACAGCAGCTACATTAAGTGTGCCGCGAAGCTTGTTGACTACAAGTGCTGCGAGAGCCTCGCCGTCGACATCTTCAGCGATGATAAGAAGTGGCTTACCTGTCTTGGCAGTCTTCTCCAATACTGGAAGAAGATCCTTCAAGCTGCTGATCTTCTTCTCATGGATGAGAATAAGTGCGCCATCGAGGGATGATTCCATGGACTCAGAATCAGTAACAAAGTATGGGCTGAGATAACCTTTATCAAACTGCATTCCCTCAACTACGTCGAGAGTTGTTTCGATGCCTTTAGCTTCTTCTACAGTGATTGTTCCGTCTTTGCCTACCTTATCCATAGCCTCAGCGATGATTCCGCCGATTTCCACGTCCCAGTTTGCAGATACAGTTGCGACCTGAGCGATTTCACTCGTGTCAGACACCTGCTTAGAAATGTTGTGTAGCTCAGCTACGATTGCTTCTGAAGCCTTGAGAATACCACGCTGAAGTGATATTGGGTTTGCTCCAGCAGTTACGTTGCGAAGACCTTCTTTGTAAATGGCCTCAGCGAGCACTGTCGCCGTTGTTGTTCCGTCACCAGCAATGTCAGATGTCTTGCTAGAAACTTCACGGATAAGCTGAGCTCCCATGTTCTCATAAGGGCACTCAAGCTCGATCTCCTTAGCAACAGAAACACCGTCTTTGGTGATTGTTGGGGAACCGAATGCTTTATCAAGAATGACGTTACGGCCTGCAGGCCCGAGAGTTGCCTTTACGGCGCGTGCAAGCTTTTCTACTCCACGGAGGAGGGCTTGGCGTGCTGCTTCGTCGAAATGTAATTGTTTAGCCATGATGGTTATATATGTTATTTTTAAATGTTAAGATGATTATGAATTAAGGATACCAATGATGTCGTCTTCAGAAAGGATAAGGAGGTCTTCACCTGCAACCTTCACTTCAGTGCCGCCATACTTAGTGATGAGAACGGTGTCTCCTACTTTAACAGCGAACTCGAGAGTCTTGCCGCTATCGTCTTTACCGCCAGTTCCTAGAGAAACGACAGTTGCCTCCTGAGGCTTTTCTTTTGCTGTGTCTGGAAGAACGATGCCTCCAGCTGTGATTTCTTCTGCTTCGAGGCGCTTCACGAGGACGCGCTGTCCGATTGGTGTTATTGATGACATGATATTATGTTATATGATTTGAATTAAGTAATGATTAAATGAACCCGCACCAATAAATGACTTTAGAGATGCGGGTAGGATATATTGATTGGGAGAAACTAGTCCTCGACGACCTCTGCGTCGACTACTTTTCCTTTAGCCTGCTTAGGCTCGGATGGCTTCTCCTCAGATGGGGCTTCACCTGCCTCAGCTCCTGCTGCACCCTGTGCTGCCTGAGCGGCTTGTGCTAGCTCCTGAAGTGAAGCTTCAAGATCTGCGGTAGCTGACTTAATGGAGTCTGTGTCATCACCCTCAAGGGCTGCTTTAAGAACTCCGATCTTACCTTCGATACCTGATTTTATCTCAGCCGGAAGCTGCTCACCGAGTTCTTCGATTTGCTTTTCGACTTGATTCACAAGGTTCTCACCATTGTTTTTCACCTCGACCGCCTCGGCGCGCTTCTTGTCTTCCTCAGCATGCTCTTCAGCATCGCGCTTGGCCTTCTCGATCTCTTCATCAGAAAGACCGCTTGAACCCTCGATAGATATCTTGTTTTCCTTGCCTGTAGCCTTATCCTTCGCCGATACATGGAGGATTCCATTTGCATCGATGTCGAATGTCACCTCGATCTGAGGTGTGCCACGTGGTGCAGGGTCGATACCACCAAGGTGGAAATTACCTAGAACCTTGTTGTCGACGAACATCTTGCGCTCACCCTGACAGATGCGGATATCTACGCCTGGCTGATTGTCAGCTGCTGTTGAGAATGTCTGGGACTTCTTCGCAGGGATGGTTGTGTTACGCTCGATCATCGCAGTAGCGACTTGACCTGCTGTCTCGATTGAGAGTGTTAGCGGTGCTACATCAAGAAGAAGAACGTCGGTCACATCTCCCTGAAGAACTCCACCTTGGATACCAGCACCGATAGCAACCACCTCATCTGGGTTCACCCCCTGATTTGGCTTCTTACCTGCTAGCTCCTCAGCTGTCTCTACAACCTTAGGCATACGAGTCATACCACCAACAAGCACTAGCTCGTCAATCTCACTTGCTGAAAGTCCAGCTTCTCTCAAGCAGTCAAGAACTGGCTTCTTAGTGCGCTCGAAGAGTGAGTCAGTAAGCTGCTCTAGCTTAGCACGTGAAAGTGTCTGCTGGATATGCTTAGGACCAGTAGCGTCCATGGTGATGAACGGTAAGCTAATGTCGTAGGACTGAGCTGATGAAAGCGCGATTTTTGCCTTCTCAGCCTCTTCCTTAATACGCTGAAGCGCATCGGGCTGCTTGCTAAGATCCATTCCCTCAGCTGTCTTAAACTCAGCTACGATCCAATTGATGAGAGCATTATCCCAGTCATCACCACCGAGCTGAGTGTCACCGTCAGTGGCGAGCACTTCAAATACACCATCGTCGATGTCGAGCACTGAGATATCAAATGTTCCACCACCAAGGTCGTAAACAGCGACTTTTTCCTCTGACTTCTTATCGATACCGTAAGCGAGCGCTGCCGCAGTAGGCTCATTGATGATACGGAGAACCTTAAGGCCTGCGATTTCACCAGCAGCCTTCGTTGCTGAACGCTGCGAGTCATTGAAGTAAGCTGGAACGGTGATGACTGCCTCAGTGATGGTCTCACCTAGCTTTGTCTCCGCATCCACTTTAAGTTTACCGAGCACCATGGCCGCGATTTCCTGAGGTGAGTATGCCTTCTTAGCACCATCTACCTCCACCTCGATGTGAGCGTCACCGTTATCGGCTTTGACGATCGCATAAGGCACCTGCTTATCTTCATCTGAAAGCTCGTCGAACTTACGTCCAATGTAGCGTTTCGCTGAGAAGATGGTATTTTTAGCATTTGTTACTGCCTGACGCTTTGCAGCTTGTCCGACAAGGCGCTCACCAGATTTGGTGAATGCTACGATAGAAGGAGTTGTGCGTGCGCCTTCTGAGTTTTCTAAAACGGTAGCTTCACCCCCCTCCATGACAGCCATGCAGGAGTTTGTAGTTCCGAGGTCGATTCCGAGTATTTTAGCCATAGTATTTGATATGATGTATTATATTAATTGATATTGGGCGTTCTTGCCTCATGACAGAATTTGTAGTGATTACTTGTAATAGCTCTCTCATCTGAGACAGCGCTACAAGGTCTCCACAGGATCCGCATGTATTTATTCACCTCTACCTTTTGCACGCAATGTGCCAAGGCGCGAAAAAACCAGCTAACAAACTCAAACACAACAAGTTCAGAAAAAAACACTCTATTCAACGTCTACGAAAACCATTCTAAAGAGACATAATGTCACCCAAAAATGGCACTAAAGAGTCATTTTGACACAGTCTATCCCTAGCTTTGGGATAGTAACTGTGCCAATACGGGTCAACCTTTACCAACGAGACAGACTCAGTAGTAAAGCCCCTTCGTTACCATCGCCATAGCGCCACACTAACGCGCAAAAAACCTCTCACTCAGAAGAATGAGAGGTTTGGGGGAATGTTCTAGTATTACCTACTCAGAATCTTTCTGAGTCTCAGCCTTCGCATTAATGAACTTGATCACCTCATCGGTGATATCGGTCGTGCTTTTATTATAAATAATAGTAGGTAAAAGGCTCTGCGTCTTGGCATACACATCGAAAACAAGGGCGTAACCATTATCTTCAGCATATTTTTCGACCAAAAGCACCATGTCATCTTTTACAGAGAGCAACACAGCCTCGCGCTCGAGCTGACTAGCACGGAACTGTCGCTGCAGCACAACTTGATTAGCTTCATTAAGCTGCTTTGCCTTCGCTAGTAGCACTTTATAGCTGCTAACCGCCTCATCCTTGACCTTTTTAGATAACGTCGGACTTTCGAACTTCTCCTTAAGAGCCGCGAGCTCCTCTTTCATCTTAAGCACAGGTGCCATACGCTCCTCCTGCGCTGCTCTGAGTTTGTCTTCTGTTAGCTTTAGCTTGTCTAACTCGACTTGCACACGGTCGTATTGTGCCATCAAGGATTCGATATTTACAGAGGCTACCTTATTATTCTCAGCTGCAGCAGATCCTGTTAACAGGGCTGCAGCCGTGATCCATAAAGCAGAATGCTTAAAGAGGTTTTTCATCGTGATATTTGCAGGTTATTAATGACAGCCAAGAGCTCTAGCTAAAAGTTTTACTTCGACTCAGCCTCAACTGGAGCGTCTTTATTGAGCTCAGCAAGGATTGCCTCCGTCATATCTACTGAACCTTTAGTGTAGATGAGGAACGGTAGCTGATTCTTACTCACACCTGACTTATCAAATACATAATCGTAATCTTCAGCCTTAGAGTGATCCGTAATCAATTTAATGATCTCAGCTCTGATTTCCTGCACACTTGCCTGCAACTGTGTTGTAAGCGCCGTGCGGCGACGCTGGTGAGAATCCTTACGCTCCTGCTCAAGAGCTCTGCCTTCATTAACTTTCTCTAAGAATGTTTTCTTAGCCTCAGCTCTGACTTTCTCAGAAACAGTAGGATCTTCGATTTTCTTTCTGAGATCCTCAACTTGCGTCTCAAGGTCTCTTAAAACACCCATAGAACCTTCAAATTCCTTTTTGATACGACCCTCCTCTACGAGGATTCTAGCTTCTTCCTTTGCAGTGCGATGATAGCCTCTAAAAACGGCTTCAACATCTACAGTAGCGATTTTGAGATCTTGCGCGGAAGCTGGCCCTACGAATAGAGCTGCAGCTGCCAAAAACATAAGAGGTAGTTTAAAACGATTTTTCATGATAAATTTTAAAAGTATAAGTGACGTTGAATACGTATTTCTGTAAAGCTTCTACTCTATCTATGCGATAAGTAAAAAAACCTCAAATACACACACAACTGCACATAAACTGCACTCAATAAGGCATTGCGTCAACAGCTATCCATGGCAATCTCTTCTTATATGAAAGTTTCTGTTAACGCCTCTGAGCTATCTCATCATTTATCCAAATTACCACCTCCTCGTGTATTGGTGCCAACAATGGGAGCTCTTCACGAAGGCCACCTCGCCCTCATCACACAGGCTCGCAAACTCGCAGGAGAGACAGGGAGCGTCATCGTTAGTATTTTCGTGAATCCTACACAGTTTGATAAAGAAGAAGACCTTATCAACTACCCAAAGACCCTAGACACTGATCTCGAAAAATGCCGCAATCAGAGTGTCGACCTCTGCTTCACTCCCTCAGCCGAGAGTATCTATCACCCCGACCACTCGCTACGAGTCATCGAGTCCAGCCTGACACAACAACTCTGCGGGGCCACTCGCCCAGGCCACTTCGACGGAGTATGCACTATTGTCCTCAAACTCTTTAACATCACGCAGGCAAGCATCGCCATCTTTGGGAAAAAAGACTATCAGCAACTAGCTGTCATCAGACGTATGGTGCGCGACCTTAATGTCCCCATCCAAATAGAAGGGCTCGAAACAGTGCGTGAGAACAACGGTCTAGCACTCTCCTCAAGAAACACACGACTTAGTGAAGCCCAGCGCAGAGACGCCTCACGAATAAGGCGCGCCCTACTAGCTGCCAAACACGCTTACCAACAAGGGCAACAATCGACCAGCAAACTCATCGAAATCGCGCAGCAGCAAATCCAAGAGTCGCAGCAATCAATCCGCATCGACTACCTAGAAATCCTCGACGCAGAGTCACTCCAGCCTATCAGCAGCGTCACACAAGCGGCCGTCATGGCCGCCGCCGTGTTCTACGGAGAAGTCAGACTCATTGATAATATAGAAATTGGCTAAATCTCGGCTAGCTTCTTCCAGAATAGCTCTGTCTGAGGTGAGTCAGGAATAACCTCGACGACCATCGCTCGTTCACCTGGCTCGAAGTCAAACCCCTCAATACCAGAAACCCTCGCGTAGTCCATCCCCCACATCTTTGCCCAGTGCTGAAAGCTCGTCGCGTGCTCATTAGTCACCAGCTGACCAGCCTCCTCACCAAGCTCTTTTACCATAGGCAACCTCTCAAAGATTCGTCCACCACTGTTATTGATGACAATAAGCATGCGTCCCGCGCACTCCACCTGACTCAGTAATGCAGGTGCAGCCAAGTCGTAGAGTGTTGTCAAATCACCGAAAACACCCCACGAATCCTCAGCATCGGCCGTAGCACCTAGCCAAGTCGAAATCTGACCATCGATACCATTAGCACCGCGATTGGCTCGCACTAACTCATAGGGGACCTCGCGCTGAGCGAAGTCATTCCACTCACGGATAGGCAAGCTGTTTCCAAGATAAAGATTTTTACCAATAGTGGCCAAAACAGAAAGCATACGAATCATACCTGGCTCACTCTCTGGGAAAGATTCAAGCAGCTCATTAATGCGCCCCTTTTTACGCTT
>JALZUH010000190.1 GCA_023301645.1 Akkermansiaceae bacterium | reverse complement strand
GAAGCACCGTGAGCTACTTGAAACATGGCGAACTGAAATAGGGGATAATGAGGAGGAAGAAGAGACAGTTCAGTTGAAGTCCGTCTATGAGCTATGGAAGAAAAAGCCCGTCTTCAAAAATGCGAAGGTCAATAGCGAGTATGACCAATTCAAGTAATTGATGACCTGGTTCTTGGCAGTCGCGGCTATCTTAGTGGCGACTGCTAGATCTCGCCTTATATCGAGCTAGAGTGAAGCTTTGCCTTCACTGCGATGATGAGAATAGAGAGCATCATCAGGTATGCGAACCAATCCCCTGCAAAGGCGTAGACGCTAAACTGCCCATTGATCGGGGCGTAGGCATGGCCGTAGAGGGTGGATTTTACGAAGTGATTTCCATCTTCGTCCTCGATGACTTGGCGCTTACCCGTGACGGGGTCGACGAAGCTGCCTGTCATAGAGATGATGCCACTCACGCCTGTATTAGCACAGCGGATCATGGGTCGCCTGAGCTCGATGGCGCGGAATTTAGCATTGGCCATGTGCTGAGCTGCTGCCTCGCTTTCTTTAAACCAGCCGTCATTGGTCACATTGACGATGACCTGAGGTGATTGGCGGATAAACTTACGTGTCAATCGTCCCACAGTATCCTCGAAGCAGATATTGGGGATCATCTGTATGTCACCTGATGAAGTCGGAACGCTAAGAGACTGGCTCGATGAGCCTGCTTGGAAGTTCCCCGTGAAGTCAGCACCTGAGGAGAACTTAAAGAGCTCTTTGAAAAGTGGCACACTATCGAGAAAGGGAATATACTCACCAAAGAGCACGAGGTGGATTTTATGGTAAGTCGTGATGCGCTGCTCGATAGGGTCGCCGGGCTCGATGACTGCGATACTATTATAGTTTCTCCCACCGACGACACCATTGATGTAGTCGCCGCTGCGCTCTGCCTCAAATGCATTAATACCAGTGACTAAAGTGAAGTTTCCCAGTGGTCTGACGCGCTCATTGAGCAAGTGTCTGGTAGAGCCGTAGAGATGGTAGCTAGTCTGAGTGGCGTCATCCTTGATCCCTTCGTCGATGAAGAGCAGCGGCTCGGCTAGAGCACTCTCTGGCCAGATCACTAAGTCAGGGTTTTTCAGCTCGATAGCCTCACCATTGACATTGTCTTGGAGTAGCTTGGTGTTTTCCTCTTCGAGGGCATGCATGGCAGCCTCAGTCGCATCAGCGTAGCCCTGCATGATTAAGGCTGTCTGTGCTGGATCCCACTTCAGAGTTTGGGGGATATTTTCCTGCACTAGCAGCACTTTAAGTCGCTGTGTTTCCCACTGATTGACCTGATGAATGCGGAAGACACCGTAGCAGAAATGCACTGTGAGCAGGAGGGCTGCTACGCTGAAGTCTAGCCTTGGCTTCAGTGAGCCAGTCTTCGCCTCTGCGATGAAGCGCTTCCCAGTCTGGATGAGCACCGCACTCATCAATACAGGCAGGAAAGAGAGGCCGGCGAGACCGACGACATCAGCCGCCTGTGCGAGCACGGGGGTATTATGAAATGCTGTGCCGAGGCCATTCCAGCTGAAGCCAGTGATAACCCAGCCACGAAGCCATTCGAGCCCCACCCATGCGGCCGCATTGATAAAGGCGAATTTCAGGGAACGAGCAGACTCTTTAATAAATGCTTTTGAAGGCATGTTTTTTCTGCCTGCTTGGGCAGTCTTCTTTTTGGCGTCGATTTTTTCCTGTATCTTGCTTTGGCCAGTCGTGGCTCCTGCTGATTTCGCCTTGGTTGTTGTTTTGGATTTCCTCCAAGGGTTACCAATACTTACCGCGATAGCTCCCCAGATGCCGAAATAAGTAGCGAGGTAGCCAGCCATGATCATAGCTCCGAGGCCACTGACCGTCCAGAGCCACTTCATGTTGATGAGCCAGAAGACAAGACCGGCTATGTAGCCGATGAAAAACCCGTAGCGCTTCTTCTCCCCGCGCCAGATGGCAGGTAGGAGAGGCAGCATCCATACCCACACCAGCTTGGAGAAATCCCAGCCTGGGAAGCAGAGTGAGAGTAGCACTCCGCTAAGAATAGCGGCCAGAATAGGCAGCAGGATTTTTTTCTTCGGTGTCATCGATGGATGTGTGGAGGAAGGGTGTGTTAACTCATGCGCTCATACGCATCTTTTTCGAGTGCTCCCCAGAGAGTGGCGAGTCCTGCTGCGACCTGATCCTTGCTTGCCTGTAAGTCAGCTGCGCCAGCGGCATCTTTACCGAAGAGATAATACTTAATCTTAGGCTCCGTGCCAGATGGGCGCACAGCACATGAACGACCATCAGCGAGGTCAATGATGAGCATGCCCTCCTTAGGCAGGCTATCCCCCTCGACGTCTTCGATGTCGTCTTTGAGGAAATCACGCACATTTGTGACTGCTGAGCCGTCGATCTCTGCTGGTGGCTGTGCAGAGTATGAGGCGGCGAGTGCTTTGATACGGGCGGCGCCATCAGCACCTTCCATGACGATCGCTTTGCCGACTTCTAAATGGTAGCCGAACTCCGCATAGAGCTCGTCGAGTAG
>JALZUH010000189.1 GCA_023301645.1 Akkermansiaceae bacterium | reverse complement strand
TATCCAGTGCTTTTTTCTCATGGATTCTCACGAGGAACTTCGCACCTGAGTTCATCGAAAGTGTCCACTCGCCTGAGGTAGGAACCTTGATAAAACCCTCACATAAGACACCACCATCTGCCATCAAGCTGCTGATCTTATCTGAGTCTAATGACGATAGCACCGTCTCACTCTGAGATTCTAGCAGTCTAAATTCAGGAATCCAGCTCCATGAGCCTTGGTAAGAATTTACACTAAGACCTTGCTTCAAATCGCCAAGACCTTCAATCGACGGCACTAGACTATGATCCCACATGAACTTAGCTGACTTATCAGGCATACGAATCTGTAGCACGCGATCCTTCATGCGTGTATTGAGCTCCTTAAAGTAATCTGAGGTCTTTGCTAAGTTATTTTGCTCCTTGAGGTCTTTGGTGACATCGTAGATTTCGAAGTCATTTTGATTCTGTTTAGGATTAATGCGTATCCCCTTATAGCCATCTAAAAAGATCACCTGTGAGCGACCTCTTCTCCGACCTTTATTTTTATCAAATTCTTCGTAATCAGGCGTATCTCCGTGCCCCGTGTATTCTATGTAGGTTGTCGTTGGGCGCTGTTCTCCCTTACCTGTCAGAGTAGGTAAAAGGCTCACTCCATCTGCGCGTGCTGGTTGTGGGATCTTTGCTAGATCACAGAAGGTAGGTAGCCAGTCATGAAACTGACTAATCTGCTCACTGCGCTGACCTGCGTCGATAGTGCCCGGCCATACAGCAAAACTAGGCTCGCGAATACCACCTTCTAGGCAGTCTCTTTTGATACCAGTAAACGGCCCAAAACCCTGAAATGAATTAGTCTTATAAGCTATCCCATCTCTGCTCTGCTTCTCTGTGAAATAAGAGGCGCGATGCGGTCCATTATCTGAGCTGAAGATAATTAAGGTGTTTTTCTCAATACCTAAGTCTTTAAGCGTCTTTCTCAAGTCACCAATATTGTCATCCATTCTACGCACTAAGCCCGCCTGACGTTCTTCAAGGTCAGACCACGAGTTTTGCACATGCGTCGTGTAGTCTGGGTGCCTGTAACTATCGATTTCACCTACTGCGGTATTAATCATTTTCCCAGGTGTGCCCAACCACTGAACACCACCTTTAAGGCCGAATCCCTTATCACTGGTAGGATCACTCTCATCCCAGCCTGGATACGCCACTGTCGGTAGCTGTAGAGCTGCGTGAGGGGTGTCGTAGGCTAGATATAGAAAAAACGGCTGATCATCACCGTCATTCACCTCGTCAGAGATCAGCTTCTTTGCCCGAGCGGTAAAGAGGTCTGGGGTAAAGCACTTGGATAAATCTGCTGAAACATTCTTATCCTGATCGTAAAGCTCTACTTTCCCCCTCGTCGTTTCATCATCGGGGTAGTGCGTGTGCCCAGCTTTGTGCTGCACGTAGCCAAAGAAGTAGTCGAAGCCTCTTTTGGTCGGAAAGGCAGGCCACGAATCAGCATTGCGCCCTTTACCCTGCAAGCCATACTTACCAATAATGGCCGTGTAGTAACCAGCCTTTTGAAGTGTGTTAGCGATGTTGTGATTATCCTCTAATGCCTTATCAAATTGATTATTGCGCACATTAGCATGCCCTTGGTGGAGACCAGTCAGTAACGAGCCACGCGATGGGGCGCACACAGGAGCGGGGCAATAGTGGCGATTGAGAATCATACCCTCATGAGCCATTTGGTCCATGTAAGGGGTCTTCATCTTCTTGCCCTCTTTCTGATTTTGCCACAGCACCCCTACATCACCGTAGCCAAGGTCATCGGCTAGGATGAAGATGATGTTAGGGCGTTCTTCGGCCAATAAATGACCGGTAAAAATAGACATTGCAGAGAGAATCGATAATTTGAATACCGGTCGTTTAAATCTAGTCATCTAATAATGGTTTTATAAATTGTTGATTGGCTGTTACTAGTCGCTGGTTGTAATTGGCTATTCGACTACTCTGACTTCATGAAGGCGACAATGTCGGCTACACTTTGAGCACTCAGTCCTAGCTGTTTAGCTGATAGCATCAGTGACTGCTTCAGAGGTTTCACCTGCTTGATATCACCCTTCGAGACATTGACCTCTAAGCCACCCATGACCTTTTGAATGATGCCATTTCCAGCTCCTTTAGCCATGTAGATACCATGAATTGTGTGTCCTGACTTCGTCAGAATCTGAGAACCCTCGAAACCGTGCGCAATCGCCACACTAGGATCAATAATAGCCTCAGCAATAGCCTCCTTAGAGCGACCCTTACCCCAACCATCAAGAACTGGTCCGAAGTCCACTCCTATTCCACCGACTTTGTGACACATGTAGCAAGTAGCAATAGCCTGCTTACCTCTTTCCGCTGAGCCATCAAGGGCAAGCACATCTGCTACCGTATACTGCGTAACGTCAGGGTTATTGAAAGGAATCTTGTAATCTTTATCAGCAAGTAGCGCATCTTCTTTGACCTCTAGCCCCTTCATCTTCTTTGTATACTGCGACCAGTCGCTTCCGCTCTTACTATTGAGCCACCACTTTGCTAGATCCTTCGTATCACTCTGCCCGTCTTCTGCAATGGCGACCATTGCTATAGCTGCAGCCTCCTCCTTCATGAAAGCAATAGCTGTCATCATTGACTTGCGGTCTTCTAGTGAGATTTCAGAGCTCATTGCTCGCGTTTTTAAATACTCCAGTGCCTCTATTGGGTGCAGGCGCCATGCTATTTGAGTCATTGCCTCACTCCACTGTAGAGCATCTTTAGTATTAGCATCCTTTAGTAAGGCATTAAACAGCTCACTTTCTTTGCGAGTAGCACCTGTGCCAAGAGCTTCTAGATACCAGCGGTCAGCACCGTCGAATTGCTTGAAAAGCTCAACCAGTATATCACCTGATTGCTCCCAAGTCATGTCTCTGAGTGCTAAAGCGATCTCTCTCCTAAGAGCTGGAGACGAGTCTTTGGCCATTGATTTTGAAGTCTTGAGGACATCGTGATCGATAAAGCGCAGAGCTCTGTAACAAGTCACTTTGATCTGAGCATCATCTGAGTTCTGGAGTAACTCCTCGACAATACTTACTCCCTCTGAGCCAAGCTGTGCGAGTAACCAGATAGCACGTGCCTGGAAATAGGTTGATTCATCATTGAGAAGTGCCTTCACCGCATCAATTGACTTCTCTCCACCTGCCTTCAGTCTTGTAAAGCCAAGATTCCTGACATTGTTAGCGGGGCTTTTAAGAGCTGCTATCTGTCCAGAAACTGTGTCTAAATTAGGCACATTAGGCTTAGGGTTACTCCCCTTAAGCGTGATTCTGTAAATTGCTCCTGACATAGCTTGGTCAGCCGTGGCATGGCCACCAACAGCGTTATCAAACCAATCTGCTACATACACCGTGCCGTCATGACCAACCGTGACATCTGATGGTCTAAAGAAGTTAGGATTCGCCTTTTTGGCTACCACTTCACCTTCAGGTGCTGACGCCTTCAGGAAGTCAAAACGCTCCATTGCGAAACCAGCGCCTTGAGGTTTTGGCTGATAGCCAAAAATAACATTCAGACCTGCATCACAGGAAAGAAGGAGACCATTCCACTTCTGATCAAACGAACCATTTTCATAGAAGCAAATACCCGTTGGGGATCCACTACCGTAAACATCCCCTGCGGGGATCTTACCCGGGTCCTCTTGTCGCCACTCAGCAGTAGCGGTATTCTGACCTGGGCGGCGATCGACCTTCCAGCTTCTCTTACCGTCGTCAGATGCAAAGCCCAAGTTACCATACTCCATGAGCCATGTCGTTCTACAAGCAGGTGGATCGTCATTATCATTTTGATAAACATCACCAAATGAATTCACCGTCTCCTCGAAACTATTACGCATGTTGTGACCTACAACTCTCAAGCCTGAGCCATCAGAATTCATCCTAAGCACAGCTGATCCCACATAGGTGTGGCCATCATCACTTTTCAAGCCACTCTTACCACCTTGATTAGGCCCTGGCTTAGTCACAGATGGAGCTCCGCTACGGTAACTACTTCCTAATCTGAGCGTCCAGCCATCCTTATCTTCAATGATGTGCGTCCCCGCGTTACCGGTGTTAAAATACCACTGACCACTAGGGCCTGTTGTTAC
>JALZUH010000188.1 GCA_023301645.1 Akkermansiaceae bacterium | reverse complement strand
AGACTGATCTGTTACTCCACTGCCAACCTGACGCCAACCTACACCGACGAACCCTCCTGATGAAAAGTAATAGAAGTTAAAAGTTCCATCAGGCTGTTGAACCAAAATATTATCAGCACTTGTAGATGATGCAGCGGCAGTTAAACCTGACTCCAAACCACTTGATTCCAGCGTGCTACCGACAGGATACACTCCGCTTACGAATGTAAACTCTTCCGTTATAGCTAGATCAGTATCTTCTAGCTTGACTGCACCTGTAATGACTAGTTCAAGATCCGAACTTCTCTTGAAAATATAAAAACCGTCAGTCATAAACATAACTTGGTTTTCAGAATTTACGTTACTTTGACCAATCTGACGCCAGCCAGTTCCTACAAAGCCACCTGTTGAGTAATAAAAGATATCAAATCCGCCATTACCATCGGGTATGTATATGTTATCGGAAACAGAGGAGGAGGCTCCTCCTAGGAGACCCCTGTCATTCGTCGCACCAAAAATATCAGAAATGGTAGCAGCTCTACGAATCTGATAAGTATCATTAGCACTGAGGCCGTCTGAACCGAGGTTATCAGATGTTACCAATGTTGTGGGTGAGCTGTTAGCGGTCCATTCAAATTCTTGAATCGTTCCAGTAAGGCTACCACTGGTTACTTCTAGAATGTAAGTTGATCCAGCTGTAAGCACTGTGTTGAAGCTTGCGTCGTTGTCGACGAGAGTCGTCCCTGAAACACTTTCAAAGTCACCTGTGACTTCAATAGGGTTATGAACAGTAAGACCAATAAGGTTGAACTGCCCTGCTTTGAGGGTATGAGTCACATAACCTACAGGCGAGGTGAATGCTTGCGCATGAAGGCCTGCTGCACTCAGCAAGAAGGCCGACAGGGCTATCAATGATTTGTTTTGGGGAGGGGCGGTTTTCATAAAATGAATAATTGAATTAAACGAACGTAATAACTGTATCAATTCAACAACTTAGTGAATACGGCTGAGGTTTGACTCACTCATATTTAATAGTATTAAAACGGCAGTTGATTACTAATGTCTATATACATAAATAAGTTCGTAGCACTTATCTGTCAACAGGATAAGCAGATATTACCTATTAATATTAAAATGAGCCTCGCACGCTTGTCATTAAAAACTTAGGAGCGAAGCCTAATCTATATCAAAGATTCCAGCATAACCAAGGGGGTGTTCGCCCCCATGAGAGCCTGAAGAAACGGCGTTAAGTCAGCGAGGCGAATTGTCTAACTCATTTTGAGCAATGCACTTAGGCGAGAATCAATATCAGCTTCAGTGACTTGATCCAGACGTCGCGTTGAGAAGTCCTCACAGGTGAAGCTCGCTAAGACAGAACCTCTTGTAATAGCTTCCTTGATCTGATCGACCGTAAAATCTACACCCTGCACACCATTGCCTGCTGCTAAGTATCCAGCCATTGCACCAAGGAATGTGTCACCTGCACCAGTAGGGTCAACTATTTCGCGCAGTGGCCAGGCGTGGAAACGATGAATCGACTGCTCTGGGCCAAACAAGATTGCGCCAAACTCACCGAGCTTGATGACAACATACTTCGGACCTTTGGCGAGTAGGGTTTCTCCAGCAACGATGAGGTTGCTGTTCTCAGCAAGTAGTCTTGCTTCAGATTCGTTGAGCACGAGAAGATCAATTCTTTTTAATACCTCATGTAGTCGCTCATTTGCGATCTGTATCCAGAGATCCATGGTGTCTGCGATGACGAATTTGTCCTCAGCGCTGCATTGGTCGATCATCTGCATTTGGTTGTCCGGCGACATGTTCGCTAGCACAACCATCTGGCTACCTGCAATCTCATCAGGGATTTTTACCTGCCAGCTCTCTAGCACATTAAGCCCAACACTATGGGTTGTGCGGTCATTCATGTTTTCATGGTATTCACCTGTCCATGTAAATGACTCGCCGTCTGAGTGCTCCACACCCACTGTGCTGACACCGCGACCCTCTAGCATTTCTAGGTGCTTGGCCGGGAAATCGTGGCCCACTACGCCCACGAGCTGAGCTGGCTTCTTGTAGTAGCTAGCCGCCAGTGAGGCATAGGCTGCTGAGCCACCTAGAAGGTTCTCTGCAGATGAGCTAGGTGTAGAGACATTGTCGATTGCGATTGTTCCGCCGATGATGATATTCATAAATTGAGTTCGTTAATGATTACTAAAGAAGCTTGCTGCCTAATGCTTACTTTGTCTAGGGTTCCCTTCGAGTATTTTCTTTACCCCACGAGCTGCTACAGGCAAATCTTCTGACTGCAGAAGTGCTGAGACTATCACTACGCGCTTAGCACCTGAATCAAGGATTAATTCTAAATTCTCAAAGACAACACCACCAATACAGAAGACTGGGAAAGCTGGGTCGACCATCGTATTCAGCTCAGATACAGCATCGAGGCCAATTCCCGGCCGCCCCTTCTTAGTGGGCGTGGGGAATAGTGGGCCGAAACCAATGTAATCAAAACCTTCATCGACGGCTGCTATAGCCTGATCAACTGAATGTGTAGACCTACCGACGATCATATCCTCGCCCACAATACGGCGAACACTAGCTAGATTACCGTCGTCTTGACCAATGTGAACACCGTCAGCCCTTACTGCCGCAGCCACCTTTGGGAAGTCATTAATAATCAATGGAATTTGATGAGTGCGACACAGCTCTAGCAGACTTGGGGCTACTTCTGTCAGTAATCTCAACACCCCCGCTTCATCATAGCCCTTGGCTCGTAACTGTAGAACATCTACCCCTCCAACCAACAACTGCTCTGCTACCTGCAGCATCTCCCCCTCTGCAACATAACCCATATCCAAGATTCCGTATAGCTTCGCCTCGCTTAGATGAGCTCTGTAATCAACTATCTCCATTGGATGGGTAACTATCACCACTAAGGACCAATGTAAAAGCCGATAAATACCAAGTCTTCATAAAACACCTTAATAAATGAGAACTTAGGTCTAAATTCCATTGCAAATCCGACAGCCCTCCGCTATCAGGTGCTCTCGCACTTTAAACTACTATGGCTGATTCCAATACTACACCATCACAAGCTGCTATCGCAGAAATCGACCACGGGCCTAGCAAGCTTGATCAATTTCTCGACAAACACACTAGCAAACTCATCATTGTAGCTATTCTCGTCGCTCTAGGAATGGTTGCCTACGTCATCAAAAGCGGCCTCGATGAGGACAAATCTCAAAAAGCAGGCGCAGCACTAGTAGCAGCTAACACCAATGAAGAACTTGAAGGTGTAGTGAACCAGTGGGCGGGAAGCAACTCAGCTGCGAGCGCACTACCTCTTATTGCTAAAAATCAGTGGTCCGATAACAAAGACGCCTCGGTAGCTACACTTGAAACGTTCATTAACAACCACCCTGAGCACACTGCCGTTGCTACATCCAAGGTTAGCCTAGCCATTAAGCTACTCAAGCAATCAAAAGCAGATCAAGCCACTGAGATACTCACTGAAGTGGCCGATAGCGACACCTCCAGCTACATCGCGCCACTTGCAGCCATTCTATTAGGTGACATTGCAAAGGAAGCAGGCGATACTAAGCTTGCTACTACATGGTATAAGAAAGCTCAAGAAGACCAAGCTGAACAAGGTAACACCTTCGCACCAGTCGCCAAGATACGTGAGCTACTTGTAAGTGCTCAAGCTCCAGTAATGGTCAAGCCTGCGCTCCCTGAGCCTACTGCACCAGCGCCCACTGAGGCGGCGGCGACACCTACAGTTCCTGCTACACCTGAAATCCCAGCTATTCCAGCAACACCTGAGGCAGCAAAGGATCAGTAATACCATTTCTATAATCATTACTCTCACTTTCTGCTATGAAACGAACATTTCCCACTTGCAGGAAGTAATGAAGTAACTTTAATAAAAAAATCATAACCACCACCCAATCATCGTGTTTGAAAAAGTAATAGGCAAAAAGCCCGAATCACCAGCCGCTCCAGCTCAGGCCGCCCAGGCAGCACAGAGAGGTGTCACACCTCAGCCATCTCAGCAACAAGCTACGGCACCTGCAGCACGAAGAAGCGCTGCTCCAACAGCAACTGCAACATCAGCCCCTAGTGGTCGTAATGTTCTCAGCTCTGATGTTGAAATCAAAGGTGACGTTAAATTCGCTAACGACCTCGTAGTTGACGGAAAGATCGAAGGAAACATCGTTTCTGACGGATCACTCACCATCGGCGAAAATGCACATATCAAAGCTGAAATCAAAACTCGCTCAGTCGTAGTTTACGGTAAAGTCCATGGTAACATCGAAGTCAGTGACAAGGTAGAGCTCAAAGCCAATGCCGAGCTCGTGGGTAACATCAAAGCTGCCTCACTCTCAATCGAGCCAGGTGCTATCTTCGTCGGCAAATCGACTGTTGGAACACCTTCCATCAAGCCTGTAGCCGCTGCTGCCACACCAGTAGCTAAGCCTGCGGCTCAACCAGTGGCTCAACCAGCCACCAGCATCAAACCTACCTAATTCTAAGCTAAAATAGCCCACTTTCATCAACGAGTAGGAAGATCGCTATCCATCGCGTATCATTACTGTGAGTTTGATAAAGTTTGATGAAATTTTAAATCCCGCCCATCGGATCGTTCCTTTCGGCGGGATTTTTTCATCATCTCCCCTATTGAACACAGAGTAATACTCTCTAGCCACTTTACAGTGATGTTTTTCAGGAAAAAAAAGACACCCTTTAATACTCAGCAACCCAATACGATCAAAAATGGGGTGAGTATTGTCTGTCCTGTCTGTCAGCACGAGCAAATCGAGCCGAAGATGGCGCTTTCTACTAATTGTAAAAAGTGTAACACCTACTTTAAAATCGTTAAAGGCAAAGCCGTGCCACCTGAGGGGTCCAGTAGTGCCGCCAAACTAGCCGCGCCCAAAGCTCTCACAGAAGGCCTCCATGAGAGCCCGACTGCAGCTGCAGCTAATCAGCCTCAATCTGTATCTCCTGAGCCAGCTCCTCAAAGAGCTAAAACTCCCAAAAAGCCTACAGCATCCATTAAGGAGAACTCGATAAAGCAGCCCACAGCTCCTACTACAACTGAACCTATTGAGACAGCAATCAATCAACCAGCTCAATCACCAGCCCCTATAGCCCCATCGCCAGAGGCTAAGGTAACGCCCCCCCCTTCTCCTGTATCTCCTGCTACTTCGAGTCACACTCCCACCTCAGAAGTCACCTCCACGCCCCCTATTGAAACTACTCAGAAGCGCTACGCGCCAGTAAAGAAAGAAACCTCTGAGCCAGCTAACTCAGGTCTATTCGGCAAAGGTAAGGTAAAGGTAAGGGACATTTCTTGTTTCGAATGCAATCACTCTCACCAAGCACTTGTAGAAGCCAGCTCGACGAACTGCCCTCAGTGCGGCACCTACATTACCCTCAAAGACTTTGAAATCCGTGATCAATGGAACCAGCGAATCCAGACACGAGGTAATGTTACCATTTATAAAAAAGCTACCGTAACAGGTATTACCATTCACTGTCACCACCTCCTCGTTCAGGGGCAATTCACCGGTGGGGTAAACTGCTCTGGTGACTTCACCCTCAATAGCCATGGGAAAATCATGGGAGAGGTTAAATGCAAGCGCCTCATCATTGAGAAAAGAGCTAATATCGAATTCGCCAGCCACGTCTACGCCGAAGAAATATTCATCGATGGCGCTGCTGTCGGGAACTTCACATGTAGCGGCAAGCTACAGCTCAAGAAGAAGGCCACTATCACAGGTGACATCACAGTCAAAACCATGACGATGGAAGAGGGTGCCAAACACAATGGCCGTATGTCTATTGGTCAATAATGCATCATGGCTCATTGCGCAATGAACTGGCCATGGAAAAATGACCTTTAATTTATAATTCACAACTGCACTTTATTGATCCACTATCCGAACCATGCAAAGCACTGATATAGACCTTCGCGAAGATATCCTTCGTTTGAAAAAAGAACGCAACGCCGTCATCCTTGCTCATAATTACCAAACAGGTGACATCCAAGACATCGCTGACTACGTAGGTGACTCCCTAGGACTTGCCTACCGTGCTCAAGAGACCGATGCCGACGTCATCGCCTTCTGTGGAGTTCACTTCATGGCCGAAACTGCCAAAATCGTAAACCCTACCAAAACCGTTGTTTTACCAGATCGGGATGCAGGTTGCTCACTAGAAGAATCATGCCCGGCCGACGAGCTCGAAAAGTTCATCAAGAGCAATGCTGAGAAGAATTACTACGTCATCGCCTACATCAACTGCTCGGCAGGAGTGAAAGCACTCTGCGATGTCATCTGCACCTCAGGAAATGCAGTAAAAATAGTCAACCGAGCCCCAGCTGACCGACCGATCCTCTTCGTCCCTGACGAGAACCTAGGAGCATGGGTCATGGAGCAGACCGGGCGTAAAATGGACCTCTGGCAGGGTGCATGCTACGTGCACGTTGAGTTTACCCGTGAGTCGATCAATAAAATCAAAGCTGAGCACCCCGATGCATTAGTCGTAGCTCACCCTGAATGCACCACCGCAGTCAGACTCCTCGCCGACGAAGTCTGCTCTACTGAGAAAATGGTAGATTACTGTAAGAATGCCACGGTCAAAAACATCATCGTAGTCACAGAAAGTGGTATGCTACACAGGCTCCAAAAGGAAGCTCCTGACAAGAATCTCATCGCAGGACCTACCGATCGCTGCGCCTGCAATGACTGCCATTTCATGAAAATGAATACACTGCAGAAGCTCCGTGACTGCCTAGAGAATCTCTCCCCTCAGGTAAGCATGGCTGAAGATATCCGCGCCCGCGCTGAAGCCCCTCTTCTCAGAATGCTCGAACAGAGTAAATAATCATTGAGGATAAGCTTCTAAAACGTATTAACACCCCTCTCGCTACACGCTCACCTAGTCACTCCATTCTAACTCATGCCCACCGTTCACCTCGATCTTGCAGACCGCTCTTATGACATCCTCGTAGAAGATGGATTACTCAATCGCGCTGGCGAGCTCATCCTAGCGGCTGGACTCAGTGGTAAGGCAGCCGTGATCACCGATAGTAATGTTTCCTCACACTACAAGGATCAGCTAGAGGCTAATTTAGAGGCAGCCGGCATCGCAGCGAGCTTTCACACCGTCAAGGCGGGTGAAGTCAGTAAGTCCATGTCGGAAGCAGCCTCACTCTGCGGTGAGCTTAACCGCGCCGAGCACGATCGCTCGTCATTTATCATCGCCCTTGGAGGAGGTGTAGTCGGTGATCTAGCAGGATTTGTCGCATCTATATACTACCGCGGAGTTGCCTTTGTGCAGATTCCCACCACTATCGTATCTCAAGTAGATAGCTCTGCTGGTGGTAAAACAGGAGTCAATGCCTCTGAGGGGAAAAACCTCATCGGAGCCTTTCATCAGCCTCGCCTCGTCATTGTCGACCCACTCACTCTCGACACCCTACCCGGCAGAGAATACCGTGAAGGATACGCCGAAGTGATCAAGCACGCCGCCATCAGAGACGCTGACATGATCAGTGACTTAGCTGCGCTAGATCCTAATGATCAGCACCCCACAGCCGAGCTACTTGCCCGTAATCTCTCCATTAAGGCTCGTATCGTCGAAGAAGACGAGCGTGAGACCTCAGGCACGCGTGCCTTACTCAACTTCGGCCATACCATTGGCCACGGTATCGAAGCATCACTCCCCTACGGCATGATGCTCCACGGAGAAGCTATCTCACTAGGCATTCGTGCTGCACTCTATCTTTCTGAAAAGGTCAATAATCTACCTCAAAGCGATAGTCAGCAGATCATCGCCCTCTTAGAAAACTTCCAGCTTCCCCTCATTCTCCCCGAAGAGATCACTACAGACCTCATCATGAGAAAGCTTAGCCGTGATAAGAAATTCATAGGTGGCAACATCAATTTTGTCCTCCTCACAGCCCTTGGAGAAGCCATGGTATCAGACCAAGTCACCCAAGAGCACATGCGCGAAGCCATTGAGCACTTGAGGTCACCACTGCTCTAAACCTCAGTAAGAAATCGCTGCACGTTCTAGACATCTAGAGCCACTCCCTGCGTTTCATATTGAAAAGCCCAAACAAGATCTCCCACTCTGCGATAATGCAGCAGCAACGGAATGGGAAGAAGCTCTTCCAGTAGGTAATGGCCAGCTAGATGCGATAGTTTACGGTGGTATCACTAAAGCGATCATTCGACTTAATGTAGGATCTATTTAGACCGTCTATGTGCCCATGGAGGATTCGAGGTCAAAATATAACTTGGCCGTTAGCAAGGCTCACCAAGGCTAGCCTACGCTCGAAAAAAGGTAACTCCTGTAAGATCAACTACACGGGCGAAACCATCGAGCTAAATACAGAAGCCAACGGCAGCTACGACCTCACTCCGTTGTTTCTCAAGTAAACACACTCAAACCAGACCTCCTTGGCGACCCCTTATTATTGAAATGGCAAACAGGTCGAATTTCTCGCCTAATCAGAGAAATTTACACCTCCGACCGACTGAATAGTTCGCAGTTGTTCAATTAGCTCTCTAGCCAATCATTCGATCTCGGCTCGAATTAGACGTCATCACACTGATCTCCAGTAAGTCCACCTCGGTATTAATCACACTCATGATTACATGCCATGTTTCAGATCACTTATTGTAACTTTATTGCATTAGCACTTGATTACCCGCCCTGATGCAAGTTAGTTGCGTTAACAGCATTAAAGACAGCAGAGCTATATTCACATGCACCCGGCGCAAAAAACCTCATTTATCTACCATGGCACGACAATCAGAAGCTGAAATAAACAGCCTAAGCTCATTAATAACCATCCGACCGATGCTGATGCTAACAGGCTTTCTCGGTGCTGGGAAAACAACACTGCTACGCTCTATCATTGAGCAGCTCGCAGCTCGCAATTACCTAGCTGATGTCATTCTCAATGACCGTGAAAATGCGCTAGTCGACAGAGAGACCCTCAAAGATAATGCCGCCACTGTTACAGGACTAACTGGCTCTTGCGTATGCTGTGAGGGTGCTGATGAGCTATACAGTCTCATTCTTAAAGCCTCAAAAAGCTGCCACAGTGTCCTACTCATCGAATTAAATGGCACCGCTGACCCAGGACCTGAGCTAGAAAAATTCCTCAAAGATAACGAAGAGAAAAATTACTACGTCATCGCCTACATTAACTGCTCGGCACATGTCAAAGCGCTCTGTGATGTCATCTG
>JALZUH010000187.1 GCA_023301645.1 Akkermansiaceae bacterium | reverse complement strand
GTGTGCTCGTCTGCAGTGTAGCGGTGGAAGAACTCATGCTGAACCAGGCAGTCCATAGCGCCAAATTCTGGCATGTAGTAGTCGAGCACCTTGGTGCGGTGCATGAGGCGTAGGATACGAGCGACGTCACCTTTGGCTTCCATAATGCCGCGGAATGCTTCGCGGTTCTTGGCATTGTAGCGGAAGGACTTGTCGATTTTTGTGGCCGCGATGTGGATGTATTTCCTTGCTTGCGGGCTGAGGACGAGATTGCGAATCTGGCAGTGCTTGAAAAGGCGCATCAGTCGTGACGGGTCTTCTTCGAGAGCATTAACATCCTCTAGGAAAAGGCGCCCGTTTTTAGAATAGAAACCATCGAACTTCTCTTTCTTGGCCTTCTTATTGGTCATTGGGATAACTCCTAGGAAACCTCTGTTTTGGTCGTTATCCTGCATCTCGATTTCGAAATACTCCATCAGCGAGGTGCTGTGGGTGTAGATGGCACGTGAGTGACGGTAGTAGTCTCTCATGAATTCCTCACAGCGGCGCAGGATGGTTTTCTGCGGGTAGTGGAAATTAGTAGCGACGATGCCTTGGAATCTGAGCGTTAGAATGTCGGTGCCGCGCCCGGTCTCATAGTGGAGCTCGTTGCGCACGCGGTGGATGAAGTCATAGCCTTCTTGGAGCTGTCTGCAGGTGCTCTTGGTGATGATCTTAGCTTCTACTAGCTGCTCAAGCTTGGTGAATCCGAGCTTCGCATGTGCCACCCAGAGCACATTCTGATAGTCGCGTAGCCCGCCGCAGCTTTCTTTGACGTGGGGTTCTTGTAGGAAGACGGTGTGCCAGTATTTAGAGTGGCGGCGGCGTAGGTCTTCGCGGCGTAAGTCGAAGAAGGCATCCTGTGCTTTAGTGGTGCACTCTTTGTTGAATTTCTCTTGGAACTTTTGGTAGAGCTTTTCATCACCAACGACGAGTCGCGCGTCCATCATAGCAGTTTTGCTCTGCTGGTCTTTTCTTGCTTCGTCAATGCACTCGCGCACTGAGCGACAAGCATGGCCGACCTTGAAGCCTCCGTCCCAGAGGACGTAGAGAATTTCTTCGATGATGGCGGTGATAGCAGCGGGGATCTTGTGTCCTGCTGTAGGGAGAATAAAGAGTAGATCTAGGTCTGAGCTAGGATTGAGATGGCCGCGTCCATAGCCTCCTTGTGCGACGAGGGCTACAGCAGGGCATTCTCCATCACAGTGACGCTGCAAAGCTCCGCTAAATAGGGTGCTAAGAACAGCATCAAGTAGACCTGCACGTGCTGAGGCTGTTTCTAAACCTCCTGCGCCTTTGCGGTGGTTTTTAAGGATGAGGGCCTCTTCTTGCTTGATGAAGTCCATCATCATCGTGGCTCGTTGCTCCTTAGTTAGCTTTTGGCTAATGGTGGTTGATAGCTGCTCTTGAGCCTTGGCTTTTAGATCGTTATTTAACACGGGATGTGATGGTTGTAATGGTTATGTGAGCGGTGCGCGAAGTAAGCTTTTTGAAGTGAGGAGCTCCTTCAAAGGTAGGTCGCTTCATGAGGGTGGGGGGTGAAGTTGACACTACGAGTGAGGTGATTGTTTTTGGTTAGCTATTCTAGAGTGATGCTCGCTTCTCTTTGGGGGTGGAGAGAAATGCTTGTATCTCAGCTAGGTCACGTGTGTTGAGCACGTCTTCTTTACGGAGCCAGCCTTTTTGAGCAAGTCGTATGCCAAATGCCAAAAACTGAAGGTGCTCAGTGCTGTGGGCATCAGGGTTAATCGAGGTGAGTAGACCTCTTTCACGAGCGCGGGCGAAGTGTCTCCAGTCCATGTCGAGTCTACGAGGGTTACAGTTGAGCTCGATGATCGTTCCCGTGCTGATGGCGCAGTCGATGATGCGATCAATGTCAAGTTCGTAGCCGTTTCTCTTTAGTAAGATGCGCCCAGTGAGATGGCCGATCATGGTGACGTGTGGATTCTCCATCGCGCGGATAATGCGCGCTGTTTGCTCCTTCTCAGGAAGCTGGAATGATCCGTGGATGGAGGCTACAGTGTAGTCGAGTTGTTCGAGCACTGAGTCCTCGAAGTCGAGTGTGCCGTCCTTGAGGATGTCTACCTCTGAGCCAGCAAAAAGCTGAAAGTCATCCCAGTTTTCATTGAGCTTCTTGATCTCAGCTACTTGCTTGAGCAGTCGCTCGGGATAGAGTCCATTAGCTTGGAATTGCCCCTTGGAGTGGTCTGAGATTCCGAGATACTGCATGCCGAGATCACGAGCGGCTTCAGCCATCTCTTCGAGTGTGTTCTTACCATCTGAGGCAGTGGTGTGATTATGAAATGTCCCGCGAAGATTCTCCACTTGGACAAGACGGGGGAGGGTGCCTGCATCAGCCGCTTCTATTTCCCCTCGATTTTCACGGAGTGCGGGTGCGATGGCCTCTAGCTCAAGAGCGCGGTAGATCTGCTCTTCGTCATGAATGGTCGGTGCCGCAGCTGAGGAGTCGTCCTTGGCATTGAGTCCGTATTCATTGAGTGACCAGCCGTAGCTGAGTGCGCGTGAGCGTAGTGCTACGTTATGCTCTTTACTACCAGTGAAGTATTGGAGGGCAAAGGGGAACTGCTCATTGGAGACTGCGCGTAAGTCACACTGGAGGCCATTTTCTAATCTGATGGCGGCCTTAGTATCACCACACGCGATGACAGAGTGAACTTCCTCTAGCTGGGTGAAATACTCAGTGAGCTCACTAGGCTTAGAGGTTGCGACGAGAAAGTCCAGATCGTGGAGGATTTCTTTGTTACGCCTGTAAGAGCCAGCGATAGCCGCTCGGTGCACATCAGGATGCTGGCGTAGGGTTTCGAGCAAGTGCTCGGCGAGTGCTGAGATGTCACCTAAGCGGAAGAAGTCAGCAAACTGCTCTTTGATCGATATCGACTCGAGGAGCTTCTCAATAGACTTTTCACCAAAACCAGTAAGTCCTGCGGCACTGCCGTCTTCGCAGGCGGTTTTAAGTGCGGCTACGGAGTTTACACCGAGCTTGTCGTAGAGGGCTTTGACTTTCTTCGGTCCGAGACCCTGAATACCGAAGAGCTCGAAGATCCCTTCTGGAAACTCTGCGCGCAGGTTTTGATGAAATACGAGAGCCTC
>JALZUH010000186.1 GCA_023301645.1 Akkermansiaceae bacterium | reverse complement strand
GAAACAGGAAACACCTACATCTCACCTAACAAATAACAACCAAACTAGCTTTCAGCAAAAAGTCATAAGTCTCTTTTACAGATAAATTCTTGCGCAGCCCGAGGAGTCAGCTTGGACTCACTATAAGTTTAAAGGAAGTAAGTGGCAAAACGTCAACAAAGAGGAAGATCAGCTTTACCTCAGAAACGCCTACCGAGTGCTACTCACACGAGCTAGACAAGGCATGGTTATTTTTGTCCCTGAAGGAAGTTCAGATGACGCGACAAGAAAACCTGAATTTTACAATAACATCTACTCATACCTCAAGTCCTGCGGTATTCCTGAAATCTAAGCTGCTTGATGGGCTCTCGCCCACACACCCACAACCTAAGCAGCGTCGACGTCGTCGCGTAGGTTCTTGATGATGAATTCCTGTCTGATCGGGGTATTTTTGCCCATGTAGAAGGCGAGCATGTCTTTGACACCTTTGCCCTCTTCGAGGAGGACGGGGTCTAGGCGCATGTCGGGGCCGATCATGAATTTGAATTCGTCAGGTGAGATTTCTCCGAGTCCTTTGAATCGGGTGATCTCTGCGGCTTTACCGAGCTCGTCCATGGCGGCTACGCGCTCGTCGTCGTCGTAGCAGTAGCGTGTGGTCTTCTTGTTACGCACGCGAAAGAGTGGCGTCTGGAGGATATAGAGGTGGCCTTCTCGGACGAGGTCGGGGAAGAACTGGAGGAAGAAGGTGAGCAGGAGCAGTCGGATGTGCATGCCGTCGACGTCGGCGTCGGTTGCGATGACTACTTTATTATAGCGGAGTGATTCGAGGCCTTCTTCGATGTCGAGGGCGTGCTGGAGGAGATTGAACTCTTCATTCTCATAGACGACATTGCGCTTCATCGCGTAGGAGTTAAGCGGCTTACCACGGAGGGAGAAGACGGCTTGGGTCTCAACATCTCGGCTTTTGGTAATGGAGCCACTGGCACTGTCGCCCTCGGTAATGAATACGGTGGATTCCTTACCTCGCTTGTGCTTGCTGGAGAAGTGTGCGCGGCAGTCGCGTAGCTTCTTGTTGTGCACTTTTGCCTTACGGGCGCGTTCTTTGGCGATTTTCTTCACGCCTGAGAGTTCTTTGCGCTCGCGCTCTGAGGCGAGGATGCGCTTTTGCAGTGCTTCTGCGGCAGCTGAGTCTTTGTGCAGGTAGTTATCGAGGTGTTCTTTGAGGAAGTTCGATATAAAGGTGCGGATGGTCTCGCCTTCTGGGGAGACGGTCATGCTGCCTAGCTTGGTCTTGGTCTGGCTTTCAAAAACAGGCTCTTCGATCCTTACGAGGATGGCGGCTTCCATGCCATTGCGGATGTCGGCTGGGTTATACTGTTTTTTATAAAATCCGCGCACGACTTGGACGATGGCTTCGCGGAATGCTGCGAGGTGGGTGCCACCTTGGGTGGTGTGCTGGCCATTGACAAAGGAGTAGTATTCTTCACCACCTTCTGCGGTGTGGGTGAAGGCTATTTCGATGTCCTTGTGCTTCAGGTGGATGGGGCCGTAGATGGATTCGCTATCCATCTCTTCTTTGAGCAGGTCGAGGAGGCCGTTTTTGGATTTGAATTTCTTGCCATTGAAGATGATGGCGAGTCCCGGATTAAGGTAGGAGTAGTAGCGGCACATCTTCTCGACGTAGCCAGCGCGAACACGGGTCTTAGTAGGGAAAATGGAGCGGTCTACGTCGAAGGCGATGCGGGTGCCGTTCTCAGCATTGTCTTGCTTCGGAGTTGCCATCTCGGCGGTGACTTCTCCTTTGCTGTATTCGATGGCTTTGGTCTCACCATCACGCCATGCTTGGATCTCGAAGAAGCTCGATAGAGCGTTGACTGCCTTGATACCGACTCCGTTCAGGCCGACGGATTTCTTAAAGGCTTCGCTGTCATACTTAGCACCTGTGTTGATCTTGGCTGCACAGTCGTGGAGCTTACCCAGTGGGATGCCGCGACCGTAGTCACGCACTTCGACTCGACCTTCTTCATCGATGTCGACAGTGACTTTGGTGCCATTGCCCATGATGAATTCGTCGATGCAGTTATCCATCACTTCCTTTAGCAGGATGTAGATGCCGTCATCTGCGCTACCGCCGTCACCGAGCTTACCGATATACATACCAGGACGCATCCTGATGTGCTCTTTCCAGTCTAGACTCTTGATGTCGTCTTCGGTGTATTCGGTAGCCATGTGATTGAGGTGAGGGGGTTATGGAGTGAAGCTTGTTATGTTCTTTAGCGTGATCTCAGTGCACGCGTAATGATCGACTCTATTGACTTAGTAAAGATGTCTTAATTTTCTCTGTATTGCAATGTCGATTTTCGCACGACTCTAGGTCTCCTAGAGGTAGCAGGCTGAGGCGACTATGCGAATTGCTTGAGGAAGCGCTCGTCATTCTCGATGAGGAGACGGATGTCTTTGATCCCCCATTTGATCATGGCGAGGCGCTCGATACCCATACCGAAGGCGAATCCTGTCACCTTATCGGGGCTGAATACGTCGTCACCGCGTGTTTCACAGATGGATTCGAAGATAGCTGGGTCGACCATGCCACATCCAGCGATTTCCATCCACTTGGGCTCTTGTCCCTTGGCATGGAGCTTGATGTCGATTTCAAAACTCGGCTCTGTGAAGGGGAAGAAGTGTGGGCGGAAGCGAACTTCTGTGTCGTCTCCGAACATACTACGAAGGAAGTATTCAAGGGTGCCTTTGAGGTCTCCGAGGTTCACGTCAGTGTCGACATAGAGACCTTCGAGCTGATTAAAGACTGAGAGGTGGGTGGCGTCGATCTCGTCACGGCGGTAGGCAGATCCCGGTGCGATGATGCGCACAGGTGGGGCTGCTTTTTCTAGGGTGCGAATCTGCACACTAGAGGTGTGGGTGCGAAGCAGCTTACCGCTATCGAAGTAGAAGGTGTCTTTTTCATTACGCGCAGGGTGATCCTCGGGGGTGTTGAGCGCGTCGAAGCAGTGATATTCAGTTTCGATTTCTGGGCCGTCTGCAAGGGAGAATCCCATGCGGCGTAGGATCTCGATGGTGCGATCCTTGGCTTGGGTGATGGGGTGCAGTGCACCTGCAGGGAGTCCGCGTGCAGGGAGCGTGAGGTCGATGCCTGCTACTGACTTTTTGTCGGCTTCTTCTTCGAGGCCAGATTGCTTGGTGTCGAGTGCGGCGGTGATGGCTTGGCGGGCTTTATTGAGGGCTTGTCCCATCAGTGGCTTTTGCTCAGGGGATAGATCCTTCATGCCTGCCGCTGCGGCTGTCAAACGGCCTTTTTTACCTAAAAATGCGACACGTGCATCATCGAGTGATTTCTCATCATGTGCGGCGGTGATAGCTGCGAGTGCGTCAGTTTGGATAATTTCTATTTCCTGCATAATGGGCGAGTTTCTAGGGGTGTGGGGTGGCTACTGCAAGTGGGCTCAATGAGCTTATTTGGCGTGGTAGCTTGGTTTAAATTGTGTTGGGAAAATGTCGATCCTTTCTGCTTATTGAGTCAGTGGGATCGTAGGTGAGTCTCTCTGGAAGTGGGTCTAGGGGGGGGGAGCTCTCTACAGTGCTTACTTGGAGAGGTCTTCGGGTGTTACCTTGTAGTGGGCGCCACAGCGTGGGCAGTTGACGGTGATTTCCTTAGCACCTTGGAATAGGCCTTCTGGGTTTTCCTTCCATGAGGAGAGTGTCGGCAGGATACGCTCTAGACTACAGCCACAGTTGAAGTGAAATTTCCGTGTTTCAAGCACCTTAGTCTCTTCCTCTTCGGTGATTTTGGCGGCCATTTCTGCATCGAGTGAGTCGAACCACTCTTCATCATAGCCAGGCTGGGCGGCGATGAGCACGTAGTTTTCATCATCGAGCTGGTAGCACTTAGCAGGGCGCTGCTCGCTCTGCTCGTAGTAGTGCTCGATCCAGCGGAGTGGGTCCTTGGTGTCGACTTCTACCATGGTCATTCGTGGTTCTTGACCTGAAATACTGGTTTGGCTGTAGAGGAGATTTCTATCTGGCTCGCGCACATCCTTGGTGAAGAGGCGTCCTGTGATATTCTCAAAGGTGCTATTACCCGTGACGAAGTAGTTCACACGCGGAGCTCGGAGATTGACCGTCCAGGCGATGGTTTCAGCCCATGGTCTAGCAGTGAGGTGGAGCGTCATGGCTGCGAGCATATCCTTGAGCGTGGTGTCCATGGACTCCTCGTAGCGTAGATTATGCTCGAGTAAGTGGACGTAGTATCCTGTAAAAATGGGGGTAAACTGCCCTCTGACGAGTAGGCAATTACGATGACGCACAAAAATGGACTCCATCTTGGTGAAGTCTTCTACAGGCTGCATGTTTTCCTCGTTCATTGAATTAGTCGCTTATTACGCTGTTAGCTCTTATGACTACTGAGAACATAGTCACTACAGGCGTGTGCTCTTCTAAACATACATTTACCATTTGCCAAGCCAAGCCGAACTCAAATGGCAAAATAAAAGCACATATACGAGCCTCCCCACTCGATCACATCAAGCAACCTCCCCTTCTGTTCTCAGTAATTGGCAGCAACACCCTACCGTAGGTAATGCCAAAACACAACTTAAGCACGGGGCGAGGAGCCCAACAGACAGCAAATAGGAACAATTCACCGAGAAGTAAGCCGCGAGAGCTCTGTGAAAATGGTTTTAAAACCGAATATATAACCACAAAAAAGCCACCAGAGGATGACCCTCTGATGGCTGTGTATAAGTTAGTTTAACTTAAGCTGTCGCAGCGACCTTCTTTTCAAGTGCTGACTTAGCTTGTGTCACGATAGCATTGAATGTGTCAATGTCATGGACGGCTAGGTCTGCAAGGATCTTACGATCCACCTCGATATTGGCGGCTTTTAGGCCTTCAATAAAGCGGCTGTAAGTGATGTCCTGTGCACGTGTTCCAGCGCTGATACGCTGAATCCACAGGCGACGGAACTGTCCCTTACGCTTCTTACGGTCACGATACTCATAAGTTTGTGCCTTACGGACTGCGTCCTTGGCATACTTATAGAGTTTCGAGCGAAAACCGCGAAAGCCCTTTGCACGTTTGATAACGCGCTTACGACGCTTGCGGCTGGCTGGGTTGTTTGTTGCTCTTGGCATTTATGTATTTATTAGAACAGATAGTTATTTTCACACCCCCCGTAGTCTCATCTGTTCGATCTCGATTTTCTTTATCCACTCAATGTTACTTGAGCTGTTTCAGATAGCCGAGAAGGCTACGTAGGGGCTGTCCGTGGTGCGGACAGTTGGCGTGGTCGACGCCGATTCTTAGTTGTTATCGTGCAAAGGGAAGTGAAGCTCTTACTGCTTTTAAATCTGCGTCGGAAACAAGGGTTGCCTTACCAAGAGCGCGTTTGCGCTTCGGGCTCTTCTTTGTAAGAATGTGGCGTTTGCCTTGCTTGCGGCGTAGAATCTTCCCCGTGCCCGTCACTTTGAATCTCTTAGCGACGGCCTTACGGGTTTTTGCTGTACCTTTCGATTTGGCCATGGGGCGCAGAAACTAGCTATCAATTACCAGATTGCAAGAGGTTTCTGCCTGTTTAAAATAAAAATCACATTTAAGTTAGTTTTTGCGAAACTTCTCCCCGTTTGCGATGTTTCAATACTCACATGAATAAAAACACTATACTACTATTATCTACCATGGGTATCGCTACTAGCGTTGCTTTCGCCCAGCAGCAGAAACCATCTAAGCCAGATCAAGGTGGCGCCAAGCGCGGCAAGCCAACATGGGAGCGAGTCTCTAAACACGATACGGATAAAGACGGCAAGGTAACCAAAGCTGAGTTCAAGGGACCTGAAATGGCATTCACTCGCTTCGACAGCAATAAAGACGGAGCTATTACAGAGGAAGAAATGAAAAACCTTGCCCCTAGATCTGGCGGCAAGGGTGAAGGCAAGGGTGAGCGTGGGGGTAAAGGCAAAGGCGAGGGTAAAGGTGAGCGCGGCGGCAAAAAAGGCGGCCAGTCTCAAGATGCTACTTCAGCCCCTGAGGTCGGAGCAGCTGCTCCTCAGCTTAAGGCTCAGAAGCTAGGCAGCGAGGAGATCGTCGACCTTGGTAAAGTTAATAAGACGACTGTTCTTATCTTCGGTTCATACAGCTGAGGCCCATTCTCGCGTGAGGTTGGTCAACTTCAAGCGATGTATGAGAAGCATAAGGATCAAGCAGACTTCTACCTGATCTATACCAAAGAGGCACACGCCTCTGACGGCAACCGTCCAAGTTCGAAGGTCGACATCAAAACTCACACCAATATCGAGGAGCGCGCAGCAGCGGCTAGCTCGTGCTTGGCTGATTTAGAAATCACTATCCCGACCTTACTTGATGACATGAATGACACTATCGCGAAAGCTTACGCATCACACCCTGATAGACTATTTATCTTAGGTGCTGACGGCAAAGTCGCCTTCAGCGGTGAAAAAGGCCCACACGGATTCAATCCTAGCGCTATGAAAAAAGCCTTCGATCAAATCATCCAGTAATTCAAATCATCTAGTTGACCTACATCTAGTTACACTTAGCTAACTGGGCTTAGATGATCTCTGCATAGCTATTCTACAGCTGTCAGAAACTGATAAATCCATATCCATTAGCTGTTAGACTACACCTGACACAGTCAGGAGTAGTCTAACATATCGAGTATCTATTATTCGTAGAGTCATCAATACCTAGCCTTGACGAGAGGCTGTTATTTGCGCCATCTTTTTGGGCATGCGCACATTGATAAAAAATGCACTTCATAGTGAATCAGCCGTTGAAGAAATCACCGTCAAGGGGTGGATTCGGACAAGAAGAGACTCAAAGGAGTTTGCTTTTTTAGAAATCAATGACGGCACATGCATTGGTAACATCCAGTGTATCGCTGATGCTGGCATCCCAGGATATGAACAGGTCGCCAAGATGACCACAGGTGCTGCCGTAGGTGTCACTGGAAAGCTAGTCGAGTCACCAGGTAAAGGTCAAAAGTGGGAAATCCACGCTACCTCTGTAGAACTCATCGGTGAGGCTCCAGCAGACTATCCACTACAGAAGAAGGGTCACTCACCTGAGTTTTTACGCTCTATTTCCCACCTCAGACCACGTGCCAATCTCTACGGTGCAGTATTTCGCATGCGCTCACGTATGGCTCAGGCTGTTCATAGGTTCTTCGACGAGCGTGACTTCACCCATCTCCATTCTCCGATCATTACTTCTTCAGACTGCGAAGGTGCGGGTGAGATGTTTCGCGTCAGCACACTAGATGCTAGTAAGACGGAGGCTCAGTCCTATGATAAGGACTTCTTTAATAAGGCTGCTTATCTCACAGTGAGTGGTCAGCTTGAGGGTGAGGCATTTGCTACAGCCCTTTCTAATGTATACACGTTTGGCCCGACATTTCGCGCTGAGAACTCCAATACCACACGACATGCTTCGGAATTCTGGATGATCGAGCCTGAGATGGCATTCTGCGATCTAGAAGGTGACATGGATCTCGCGGAAGAATTCGTCAAATACCTCATCACTGACGCGCTCAATAACAATGAAGGCGACCTCGATATCTTTAATAAATTCGTCGATAAGGGACTCTACGACAGACTTCAGTTTGTCGCCGATAAGCCCTTCCAGCGCGTTTCCTACACTGAGGCTGTCGAAATACTCATCAAAAGCGGTCATAAATTCGAATACCCAGTGCAGTATGGTGTGAACTTACAGTCCGAGCACGAGCGCTACCTCACCGAGGTTCACTTCAAGTGCCCGACTACTGTTTACAACTACCCTAAAGAAGTGAAGCCTTTCTACATGAGACTCAATGACGACGGCAAGACCGTCACCGCAATGGACGTGCTAGTGCCTGGACTCGGTGAGATCATTGGTGGAGCGCAGCGTGAAGAGCGCTACGATGTCCTGAAGGCTAACATGAAGCAGCACAATCTCAGTGAGGCCGACTACGGCTGGTATCTCGACCTTCGCAAATACGGAACCTGCCCACACGCAGGATTTGGTATGGGCTTTGAGCGTATGCTGATGTTTGCCACAGGTATGAAGAATATCCGCGACGTGATCCCCTTCTACAGAACTCCGGGAAGCTGTGAGTTTTAGTCCTAGCAGACTATTTCTTAAACTTGCGGTAAACAAGCAGTAGCACCACAGCACCAAAGGTAGCGGTAAATACGCTACCTACATTGGGCAACCAATCTCCTGGGTCAGTGTCGGGGAGAAATGGCAGTAAGCCGCCAAGAAGACCTCCGACAAAAGACCCAGCTATACCTATAATTAGAGTAAGTAAGCACCCTCCAGGGTCTTTACCCGGAATGACAAACTTCGCTAAAGCTCCTGCAATGAGCCCGAGTAATATCCATGCAATCATGCATTGACAATATGGGAGCTAGCACGGTGAATCAACTACGAATATGCCCGCCAATAAAAGCCCCCTCACCAGCACTGCTAGCTTCCAAAAGACACTCATCGAGTGGTTTACCAAGGAAGCAAAGAGCTACCCTTGGCGGCTAACACAGGATCCATGGGCGATACTTGTCTCTGAGATCATGCTGCAGCAGACTCAGGTGAAGACTGTTCTGGGTAGCGACCCATCAGGAAAAGGTGGCCATTACCTCAGATTCATGGCGCTTTACCCCACCCCGAGCTCGATGGCAGCCGCCGATGAGCAAGAGATTCTCAAGGCATGGGAGGGACTCGGCTACTACCGACGCGCTCGTAATCTCCACGCCGCAGCCAGAGCTATCACCCATGATCACGCTGGGATTTTCCCAAGGAGCTTCGAGGAAATAGGTTCCCTCCCCGGCATCGGTCCCTACACTGTAGGTGCAGTCTGCTCCTTCGCCTACGATGAGCCACGACCGATTGTTGATGCTAATGTCGCTCGTGTTTTCTCCAGACTCTTCGACTACCAAGAGCGCATTGATACTACAGCTGGCACGAAGCAGCTCTGGCAATGGGCCAGTGACCTACTGCCTAAGAAAAACGCTCGCCAATACAACTCCGCTCTCATGGAGCTAGGGCAGAGCTACTGTGCTAATAAGTCACCCGACTGCCCAAACTGCCCTGTGAGGAAGTTTTGCCAGACAACAGACCCTGCCAGTCTACCGATCAAGAAATCAGCTACCAAAATTTCCCGTATCGAGGAATTCGCCCTCTACACTCGCGATAGCCACGGGCGCATCCTCCTCCAGCAGCAGGAAACAGGCAAACGCCGCGCAGGCATGTGGTCACTCCCCCGCCGCCCCCAAGAGCAAACACTCGACCTACCCCTCTGTCTAAAGACCACCTACCATATCACTCGCTACCACGTCACACTGAGTATTTTCAGCACAGAGACCGCTCAGCGAGAAGAAAACGAGCAGTGGCACCGCATCGAAGACCTTGAAAGCCTCCCCATGCCGAGCCCTGATCGCCGAGCACTGGAGTCCATCCTTGATTAACGGCAGGATACTCCTCATGCTCAGACCGTGATTAAGAAAGCTTTCATCCTCGGTGCAGGTCTAGGCACCCGCCTTCGCCCGCTAACTAATGTATTACCCAAGCCACTCGTGCCGATTTTCCACGAGCCAATGGCAAACTACGCCTTGCGCCACTGCATCTCAGCGGGCATAGAAAGCTTCGCCATTAACACCCACCACATACCCGAAGCGTGGAACCAGGCATACCCCAATGGCGAATTCGAAGGGACCAGCATCGACTTCTTTCACGAAGAGACTCTTTTAGAAACAGGTGGTGGTATTCGCAATATCGCATCCTTTATAGGTAATGACCCATTACTTATCTACAATGGTGACATCCTTACCGACATTGACATTTCTCAGCTTATCAAGCAGCACGAAGCATCTGGTCATGTTGCCACCCTTGCACTGCGCTCATCTGGTGAAAACTGTAATGTCAGCCTGTCGGGAGAGCTCATTACCGACATGCGAAGCACCCTCACAAGTGATCCTGAAACCCACCAATTCACCGGCATCTACTGCATTAATCCCGAAATCATCGATCTCATCCCCGATGAGGAAGTCGTCTCTATCGTGCCCGCCTTCATCGAGCTTATCAAAGTTGGAAAACTAGGCGCCGTCGTTCTCGATGACGGTCACTGGCTCGATATTGGCAACCCTCAGACCTACCGGGATGTCCACCGTCAGCTACTAGAGAGCGCCCCAAGTGATAGCCCAATAACGGCCATTCACCCTGATGCGAAGATCCATCCTGATGCCGATGTTTGCAGTAAGAGCTGTGTCGTTGGCCCTGACGTAGAAATCCCCGCCAGCGCCACGGTTAAAAACACCATCATCTGGCCAAGTGTGAAGCTTGAAGAAAACAGCCGCCACGACGGCGAAATCATCATTAGCTAGATAACGAACATACTAAGAATAACCAATACGGTTCGAATAACCAATACGGTTTGAATACATCATTCTTGACTCTTTTTTCATAGTTTATAAACCCTGTCTCATGCCTGCCGATACACTTCTCACCGCAGTTCGTAATCACCTCGAACTCGGCCCCACACACTCCTGCATTATGGAGCCCATCACCAAGGGGGCCTCGGGGCGCACGATCATCCGACTCAAGCCAGAAGGATTCCCTACCTACATCGGCATTCACTACACCCTAGATCGTAAGGACAGTGCTAACTACATCCCTGTATCGGACTTCCTCAAAGGCGCAAAATTCAATGTCCCGGAAGTCATCTACGACCACCCCGGCAGACGTGTTGCCCTCGTAGAAGACCTCGGAGATGTCGACCTACTCAGCCTCAAGGACGAGCCATGGGAAGTGCGCGAGCCCATCTACAGATCTGCCTTCCAGCAGCTCGATAAGCTCTTCTACACCCGAGTGCCTAAAGATCTCGAATTCCAAGCACCATTTGACGAAGACATGTATCGCTGGGAGCAGAACTACTTCTTTGACCAGCTAGCTGACGAGCACCTCAGCATGAATCCCGCCATCGTCGACGAACTCTCGGAGCACCCTGCCCTCCACCAAATGGCCAAGGACCTAGGAGCCTCATCGCGTAACCTCGTGCATCGCGATTTCCAAAGCCAGAACATCATCGCCCATGAAGGCAAAGCATGGCTCATCGACTTCCAAGGCATGCGCCGTGGCAGACAAGAATACGACATCGCCTCCCTCATCTATGACCCATATATGGATCACTCTGAAGAAGAGCAACAAAAGCTACTCGACCTCTGGGAAGAAGTATCTGAAGAAGAGCCTATCGCCTCAATTTTCCAAAAATGCGCTACCCAGCGCCTCATGCAAGCCATGGGTGCCTTCGCCAAAATTGGAGCCCAACCACATCAAGAGTGGTATCTAGAGCAGATCCCCAAGGCTGCCAAAATCCTCAGAAGTGTCATCAAAGGCTCCGATGTAGAAGAAGCCCTTTTGCCCGTGCTCGATGCAGTAGACGCGCAGTAACGGCCGCTACTAGCATACAATGCACGCCAAACTAAGCTCGGCATAAAAAACGAGCCCCGACTTAGCCCCCTCACATGAAGCCATCGCTCATCATTACCATGCTAGCACTGGTAAGTGGGCTCTTGATATTAGGCCTAGCTCATAAGATCCCAACGGTCAAAGATCTCGACCTTCATCTTATCAAGTTCTACGGCGACATTCACAAGCTAGAGCTCAGCAATGACGCTCAACTGAAACTTATCGTTCCAGAAGCTGCCCCCGAGATCATACTCCCTCCCATAGAGCGCCCCGGTGAAGAGCTCCCACCTATCGCCCCTTTCTATCGGATCATTGCAATCACCGATGACCCTCACCGCATCTTTGAAACCTCCCCCCCCTCACCACTCGACTACGCCGTCATCTTAGACGCACTTCACGAGCAGGGTGAAAAATCCGTGATTTTCGCCACCCAACTATCATGGGACGAGCACAGCCAAATGGCGCTCAACGCACTCGACAGCAGACTAACCCCCTTTGAGCACGCCTACATAGCGCTCCCCGTAGCAAGAGGGTCGATGAAGCGCCCCATTCCCCCATCGCTAAAGCGTGCACTAATTCCCTTCTCGAAAATCATCGGCAAATACCAAAGCTTACCCACGGTCAATCGAGTCACTCTGCCCAAGCACCCGAATGGCGGAGAACGAACTCTAGCAGGATTTAACACCATCGAAAGTGAAGAGCCTAATCACGACGACTACATTCCCATGCTCGCACAGTGGGAAGATGAAGGTCTCATCCCCTCACTCGAGCTACTCACCCTCATGAGTGCTCACGAGGTAAGTATCGATGAGCTCACCATACACGTCGGTCAGTTCATTCAGCTAGGAGAAGATGGTGTCACCATACCTATTGACCGATTTGGCAGAGTCCAGACACCACTCGCAGAGATTGAGAAACTAGCACTTCATACAATCCCTGCTGAAACTCTACTTGAGACAAGACCTGAGCAAACAACGACCAACAACGACACAGCGAGCGCAGATATAAGCAATCCTGAGCCAAATAATGAGAACCTCGACGTCAAATCACAGAAGCGCACCACAGTAGGTCTCACCCCAGAGGACAGCACTCCTGACGGCATCGATTCAGCCACTACCAAAGTGTCGATCATACAGGCTATTGGTGAGAAAACCCTCGCCACAAACAGCTTCTCACCAGAAAGGCTTAATCAATTACTAGTAACCGCCTCAGACTTCACTAAGTTCATTCCAATCGCCGCTGTGGAGGCTTCTGCATCTCCTCTTCCAAAGGTCACTAAGGGACCTATTTTAAGAGCGCCACCTCATACTGAGCTCGCAGTCTTCACGGCTATTGCTTTTTTCATCTACCTGATTACTGGGGTGAATAGCTTTGCCTTCCACGGCTACTACCTACTACTCACACTCACTCTCTTAGCGGGATTACTCTTCATGATGCAGAACATGAACCAGTGGGTCACCATGCCTCCATCTCTAGCCGCTATCCTCACTGCCTGGATTTTCAATGTAATACGCTACCAAAAGCATGCTAACTGATAGCGCTTCTTATTCAGCTACTAAGCACGCTAGTCTTCCCACACCCATCCTATCACCTTCTTCATAAACTCACCCTATGTCACTTCACGAAACGATCAATAAAGCCTCCGTCCTCATCGAGGCACTCCCCTACCTGCAGTCATTTCGCGGCGAAACCTTCCTTATTAAAATGGGCGGCTCCGCAATGGAAGACCCCGAGCTAGTGCGCAAGGTAATGCGAGATATTGTCTTCATGGAAGTCGCAGGTATTAATCCCGTCATCGTCCACGGTGGCGGCAAGGCCATCTCGGCCGCCATGGAGGAAGCTGGACTAGAGGCTAATTTCATCGGCGGTTACCGTGTCACCACCGCCGAGGCAGTAGAGATTGTTGACAAGACCCTACACGGGAAAATCAACTCAGGCCTCGTGTCTAATATCAATGAATACGGTGGTAAGGCAGTAGGTGTGCATGGCTCTGATGTCTTCACCGCAGAGAAGCTCGCCGTCCTTGATGATGAGGGTAACAGCATCGACATCGGCAGAGTCGGACAAGTGAGCTCATGCCGTGTTGAGAAAATACAGGCCGCCCTTGATGAGCAAGTCGTCCCTGTAGTCTCTCCACTCGGTAAAGAAAGCCAGACAGGTAATCTACTCAATGTAAATGCCGACCTCGCCGCTGCCGCCCTTGCATGTGCGATCAAACCAGCCAAACTCATCTACCTCTCCGACGTGCCCGGCCTGCTCTCAGACCCATCCGATCAAACAACACTCATCCCATCCATCAACCGTAACTCGGCTAGCGAGCTCATTGCCGAAGGTGTGATCTCAGGAGGGATGCTGCCAAAAATCAACTCCGCCCTAGATGCCCTCTCTGCGGGTGTCAGCAAGGTTCACTTCATCGACGGAAGAGTCGCGCACTCACTACTACTTGAGATCTTTACCAAGTCAGGTGTCGGCACCGAGATCACTGAGATCTAGGTGTCCCAGCTGGCTATAAGGCGGTATTTTCGAAACCGTAAGTAGCGTGTGAACACACTCCCACTAAGCGCCGCCTGAGAGAAGGATCAGGCTGAAATACCAGTTCCACACATCCCATCCCCAAAAGATCCAGCAAAAGCCGCCCATGGCCAAGCTAGGACCAAAGGGCATCCTATTGCCGAAGCCTAATTTACCAAAAACGGCAACGACGATACTAAAGATACATGCCGCAAAAATGGTGAAAATCACCGATTGCCAGCCAAGGCATGCGCCCAGCATACCCATCAGGTAAACATCACCCATACCCATCGCCTCGCGTGGAATGGTCACCTTCGTAGCCCTACCACTCAGAGACTTCAGCGACTCGATACTGATCTTCTCACCCTCAAGCTCGATACTCTCACCACGGATGACCATCTCCGAGCCATCAGCGCGCTTACCATCGATGAGGAAATCACTACCCGTCACGATCAGTCGGTCGCTCTTGCGATTAAATAAATCCGTCCACTCATGAGCCTCACCATCGACCACGAAGCATAGATCCTGCTCGATATCAGTCTCATCTTCTGGCTCGCGTAACATCCAGTCAACAGAGCCCTCAAATTCGATTTTCTTTTTACCAAAAGCCAGCTTCCCTAGTAATACCACTGCCCACAGTCCGCCAAAGCCCGCAAAAAAGCCGATCACCGAAGCCTTAAACCCATTGACCATCCCCTCTACGCCCAAGTGATGCTGAACCACCACAGCCGCCACAACGCCCAGAGCAGTCCCTAGCCATGTCACCTGTAAGGGGATGAGCATCAGCTCAATATCGACAAAGACCACCACAATGAGCAATGCCACCATGAGCATGTAGAAAAGCGCCTCTCTGGGATCAGCAGAAAAGCTCACCCACATCAGGACAAAGAGTAGGGCGGTAAGTAACTCAACGGCGAAATATCGAAATGGAATACGGCACTTACACTCAGCACACTTACCCGCCTGAGCGAGCCACGTAAACAAAGGAATATTTCGATACATCGGTATCCCCTTCTTACACACAGGGCAGAAAGAGCGCTTCGGCTCATTGACCGATAGACCGCGCGGCAGCCTGTAAATAGCGACATTGAGAAATGAGCCAATAGCTGCACCTAGCAACAAAGCTGCCACTATGAAAACAGGGTTTTGCCAACTAAAAGGTAGGAACATATTCATCCAATCAAGCATGAGCTAGTTCTAAACAGCACTGATGAAATTCCAAAGATAAATCCACCAATTGGACCACTTTACAGGTTTGAGAGATCTCTCCCCCTTTTCTAGAACTACATTCCGATCTAGCCACTTATTGATAAAAGGCACAAAAAAACGGCGAGCCATAGTATGACTCGCCGTGAAATAGTAATGATTCCGTTCACCTAAGAACGTCTTCAGCCGTATTAAGCTTGCTCTGAATCAGATGATGCAGCTGCCTCATTCTGCTTCGCTTCACGTGAAGCAGCACGGATGGACATCTTCACACGACCGCGGTCGTCAACACCGATACACTTAGCGGTAACTGTGTCGCCCTTCTTAACAACGTCCTCAGTCTTCTCAACGCGGCCTTCAGCCAGCTCAGAGATGTGAATGAGACCGTCCTTACCAGGAAGGATCTGCATGAATGCACCGAAGTTTGTCGTTGAAACGATAAGACCTGTGTAAACAGTGCCTACCTCTACCTCTTCAAACATCTGCTTAATCATCTCCATCGCGCGGTCTAGGCTCTCTTTCTTAGAAGCATAGACGTGCACGGTGCCGTCGTCCTCGATATTGAGGTCAGCGCCAGACTCAGCCTGGATACCTTTGATGTTCTTGCCACCAGGCCCGATAAGCTCGCCGATACGCTCAGGATCGATCTTAGTAGACTCGATACGTGGTGCGTGCTCGCTGAGGTCCTTAGGAGCTGCGATGACTTCGTCCATCTTAGCTAGAACTTTCTCACGTCCGCCAGCAGCCTTAACTACAGCTTCCTCGAGGATGCTGAGTGGTAGACCTGGAAGCTTAAGGTCAAGCTGGTAACCTGTGATACCTTCACTTGTTCCGCAAAGTTTGAAGTCCATGTCACCGTAGAAGTCTTCACTTCCGATAATGTCGAGCATCGTCTTGTATTCCTTGATGCTTTCATCTTCATTGAGCTCAGTTACGAGACCAACGGCGATAGCACCAACTGGACGGATAAGAGGCACACCTGCATCGAGGAGTGACATCACACCAGAACAAACTGTTGCCATGGATGAAGAGCCGTTTGACTCAAGCACCTCAGAAGTCACACGCATTGCGTATGGGAAGTCAGCCTCAGCTGGGATAACTGGAGCAATAGAGCGCTCAGCAAGAGCACCGTGACCGATCTCACGACGATTAAGACCACCAAAGCGACCTGCCTCACCAACTGAGAATGGTGGGAAACTATAGTGAAGGATGAAGCGCTTGCTGTCTTCACCACCTGCGTAGTTGTCAAAATACTGACGCTCGTCAGCAGGAGCAAGAGTCGCGGTAGCGAGAGCCTGTGTCTCACCACGTGCGAAGATAGCTGATCCGTGAACGCGTGGGATATTTCCAGCCTCTGCATAGAGAGGGCGAAGAGTATCGATATCACGACCGTCTGCACGGACGCCTTTCTCCATGATGCTTACACGGAATGCCTTCTTCTGAAGGTATTCAAATGCCTGCTCGATCTCGAAGTCAGTGGTCTCAGGAGCACGCTCCATGATAGCAGCTTCTACTTCGTCACGAAGTGCGCCTACTTTCTTAGCACGCTCGATCTTGTTCTCAGCGTAGATAGCGTCTTCGATGCGGTCACCTGCGATTTCGTAAGCGATCTTAAGAAGGTCTTCTTTAGCGAGAGTTACTTTATACTCACGCTTAGGCTTACCTACTTTAGCAGCGAAGTCTGTAATAGAATCTACGATGATAGATACCTGTGACTGAGCGAAGTGGAGAGCTTTTACGAAGTCCGCATCTGGGATCTCGTTAGCAGCACCTTCGATCATGATAACCTCTGTCTTATTACCTACATACACGAGGTCGAGATCACTCTCTTCACGCTCGGCGAATGTTGGGTTTACGATGAATTCACCATCAACGCGACCTACACGAACAGCACCAATAGGTCCTGCAAATGGAATGTCAGAGATAGCAAGTGCAGCTGAAGCACCGTTCATGCTGAGAATGTCAGCGTCGTTTACTCCGTCAGCAGAGAAAAGTAGAGCTACGATCTGTGTGTCGTAGAGGTATCCTTTAGGGAAAAGTGGACGTAGTGGACGGTCAGTCATACGGCATGTGAGGATTTCCTTCTCAGTAGGACGTCCTTCACGCTTGAAGTAACCACCAGGGAATACGCCAGCTGCTGCTGCGCGCTCCTTGTATTCTACAGAGAGTGGGAACCAGCTCTGACCTGCTTTGATTTTTGATTGGGAAACAGCAGTTACAAGAATGCTTGTTTCACCTGACTGCACGAGCACAGCACCGTCTGCCAATTTGGCAAGTTTCCCTGTCTCCATAGAGATAGGGTTTGATCCCACGGGGATCGTCATTGTTTCGATATTCATTTGCATATTCTTCTTTTTTCTTCTTTGTGTTTGGGGTCACCTGATTGCTTATATTAGCGCACTTTGCGCCAGCTCGGTGACAGTTGTCTCTATTCTTCTTTTCAATTTGCTACTACGTTCCGGCATTCTGATTAAAACATCATCAACACCTTCATCGAGAGCTCTTAAAAAACGATAATTTGACCCTATCCGAACATCACTGTTCAAATACAGCCGTGTGTTTAAGCCTTTCTGTGGTCGGCGAGACAAGATGCCTACCAAGAAGGGTAATAAGCAAAACGGCCACGGAGAAACCGTGACCGTTTGCAAAAATTCTTTAGCGGCGAAGCCCTAAGCCTTTGATAAGCTTAGCGTAGCGCTCTTCTGACTCACCCTTGAGGTAATCGAGAAGCTTACGACGCTGTGCTACCATTGTAAGAAGTCCTCTGCGGCTTGCGAAATCCTTCTTGTGATCGCCCATGTGAGCAGTGAGGTGCTTGATGCGCTTAGTAAGAAGTGCTACTTGGAAGTCAGCACTTCCTGTGTCACCTTCGTGGAGGCGGAAGTCAGCTGGATTAATGATCTCTTCAGTCTTTGATGATTTACTCATGGTATTATATAGTTTCTAACTAGCTCCTTGCCAGTCAGCCCTAGTTCGGGTGGCAGCAATAAAGCAGAATTTTGCATTTTTGCAAGATGATTATACTACATATCCTTGAGTGCCTCAATCGGGCTCAGATTGGCACTTTTAATCGCTGGATAACTACCAAAAATCACTCCCGTTAAGCCTGAGATCAGAAACGCAATGATCACAGAAAGAGGCGAGACAACCGCCTCGATACCTGTAGCCGCCGTAATAACAAAAGGTAGAAGGACACCAAGTAGCACACCGACCACTCCCCCCACGAGCGAGAGCACGATGGACTCCGTCATGAACTGGATGACCACATCTCTCTTCTTCGCTCCGATAGCGCGGCGCAGGCCAATTTCCTTGGTCCGCTCCGATACCGTTGCCAGCATGATATTCATAATACCTATGCCCCCTACCAGCAGAGAGATCCCCGCTATCGAGCCCAGCAGCATGCTGAAGATGCGCTGTGTTTCCTTCGCCTGCTCAATGAGCTCAATAGGCACCTTGATACGATAATCCTCAGTCTTATGCCCATAGCTCATAATGCGCCTGAGTCGTCGGTGAGCGGAGTAGACAGATTCTGCATCTGAAAACTGGAGGATAAGCTTGTGGATATGAACCAGCTCGCGCTCACGTGAGCCGACCTTAATCTTCACCGTTAGCTCACCGTAATTGGACACCGATGTGCTAAATGGGATATAGATTTTGGGCGTTTCTGACTGATCGATACTGCTTGATCGCCCTGTGATACCGACGACTTGGTAATGCGCCCCGTCAAAGCTCACCTTATGGCTCAGTGGGTCTTGGTATGGAAAGAGCTTAGTAGCCAGTGACTTAGTAATCACACATACATTACTTCTGTTTGCTATGTCAGCATCTAGGATTCTTCGCCCTTTCTTGATGGGGATATTTTTCACCTTAAAAAGGCTAGCGTCACAAGCAATGACCACAGACTCGTGCCCGAGCCCCTCATAGCGAACCTTGCCATCATTGATTCGCTGGCGCGCGTAGGCAGTGACATGAGGCATGGATTCGAGAATCCTCGTGAGATCGTCATAGGTGATACCGTAGGTAATCACCCTGCCGTTGCCCTCAGCATCTTCTTTCTTAACACTCTCAATAATAATATTATTACTACCCAGTTGCTTGATGTTTTCTTGAGCAGCACTGGAAGTCCCCTCACCCACCGCAAGCATGGTAATCACCGAGGCGACACCGAAGACAATCCCTAGAATCGTCAAGCCAGAGCGAAGCTTGTGCAGAGCAAGGCTACGAAAGGCCAGCTGAATGGTAACGAGGATCTTACTCATGCTCTTTTGTTGATGTTTCGCTAATAATGACACCATCCCTCATGGTGACAACTCGCTGCGCCCGATCACCTACCTCGGGCTCATGAGTGACGACAATGATGGTAATACCTTGGCTATTGAGCTCCTCGAAGAGGTTTAATATCTCATTTTCTGTCTGCGTGTCTAAGTTTCCCGTGGGCTCATCGGCAAGTAGGATCAGTGGATCATTGATCAGCGACCGTGCAATGGCCACGCGCTGCTGCTGTCCACCCGAGAGCTCGTAGGGTCGGTGCTCTAGTCGCTCGGCGAGCCCCACTAGCTTAGCTAACTTCAGAGCCTTTTCATGGCTTGCCTCGGGATCTACATTTTCTTGGTAGAGTAGTGGGAGCTTGATGTTCTCAAGCACGGTAAACTGCGGCAGTAAATTATACGACTGGAAGATAAAGCCTATCTTCTTGCCACGTAGTTCTGATAGCTCGTCATCACTCAGCGAGGTGACATCATCACCCTCAATGAGGTATTGCCCAGAAGTCGGAGTGTCTAGGCATCCTAAGATATTAAGTAGGGTGGATTTACCCGACCCAGATGTGCCCATAATGGCAAGAAAATCACCTTTAGAAATCGTCAAGTCGAGCTCGACGATGGCGTGGACTCTCTGATCACCAATGGCGAAGCTTTTTTTGATACCTTGTAGCTCAATCATCATCTAGGGGAACATTTCAACTTCTAGCCTTTTAGCCCACTGAACTCACACACTCTCAGGCTCAGAGATCAGAACTTCCTCGCCTTCTTTGACTCCTTCGGAGATTTCAATATAGCTAGTATTCATCTTCCCTATGCTCACCTCACGTGTTTCGTATTCATAGCCAGAGCCTTTCCTCACGTAGACTACGCGCTTCCCCTTCACGGTATGCACGGCCTGGATTGGGACATAAACCACGTCACTTAACTCGTCTAAAATAATCTCAGTAGCAGCTGAGATTTGAGGCTTGATCGTCGCCGGCAGCGTGTCGTCCTCAACATCGATGATCACATGGTATTTCTGCACACTCGATTTATTCCAGCTGCTTTCCTGAACGGGTAAGGGTGACAGGTAGGAAACGACACCAGAAAATGTCCGATCTTTCAGAGCACCCACGGAGATGATGGCTTTCTGACCAACCTTGATATCACTTACAAATCGCTCTGCCACATCAACATCCACCTTCAGCCTCTCCATATTAGGCAGACGCATTAGCGCTTGGTTTCGACCTACGGACTTCCCCTTCGATAGCTGTTTATCGATCTGGTAGTATTTCACCTTAGGGTAGAGCGCGTAGCCACTGATGGGGGCATTCAGACGGGTTTTCTTCAGCTGTGACTCGACGTCTACTAGCTCGTCCTGTGCCCGCTGAAGCACATTTTGGGCATTATCGAGCTTAGCCTTTGCACCTTGGATCTTGTTATCACCTTCTTTCTGAGTGCGCTCGTAATCACTCCGCGCCTCTTCTAGACTCTTCACTAGCTGGAGGCTCTCTTTCTTCAGGTCGTAGTTCTTGAGCGTCTCATACTTCGCCATCGAGGATTTCAAGTTTCGTCTCTTAGCCGATAAGTCGAGCTCATCACTAGCGACTCTGGATTTCGTCTCGAATCCCTTCTCAGCAAGTTCAACTGAAGTCTTATACCCCTGCTCGGAGAGACTTAACTGATCCTTAGCCACATCGATCTCACCGAGTGATTCCTCTAGCTGCCTTTCCTTATCGAGTGTTTCGAACTTCTCCAAATCCAGCTTAGCAAATTCAATTTTATTGCGTGAGCTATTCACCCCACTCTGAACTTCACTCTCGGTAATTTCGTAGGTGTTTTGCGCTTGGGTAAGATTTAGCTCAGCGGTGATCACCTTATCCTCTCGCTCGGCTTTGATTTTAAGCAGTGGCTCGGTGTCGAGCTCGATTATAAAGTCACCCTTCTCCACGTAAGTTCCATCTGGGATGATCTCTATGATATTTAATGAACCGAAGGTAATATCATTCTTCACCGTGATCTCCTCTACCGCATTAAGAAAGCCACTCTCCTTCAGCGAAATCGTCAGATCGCCACGCGACACACTGGTGAACTCCGCCTCCTCATACTCGCTGCCCATGCCCCCGCGCTTCAGTGAAAACAAACCCCAGACTAAGGCGATGACAACGGCGATAATGACAAATTTCTTCATAATGAATGTAGGGTGCTTATTACTTAATCCAGAACTTGGATTTTTCAATATCGAGTATGCCCAAATCTTCATAGAGGCTTAATCTACTTTGCTGATAGTTAACCAATGCTGCAGTAGCTGCGTTTTGAGCACTAATGAGAGCGTCCTCCGCCTCACTTAGACGCCTAAAGATTACCGTGCCAGCCTTCAAGCGTAGCTTATTCCCCTCGACTCGTCGCTCTGCCAGAGTCACTGACCCCACTTGAATCTCGTAGTTTTTACGAAACTGCTCAAGCTCACGAAATCTCAAGTCCACAAGGTTTTTGAGCTGGTCATGGGTCTGGCGCAACAAGCGCGCATCTGAGTCAAAGGCAATCAAAGCCCTGCGGTAGTTATTGCGCTCACGCTTTCTGTTAATAGGGAGATCGAGCTCCAGCCCTACATTGGTCGAAATATCATTGAAATTAAGCCTCTCCCAGCGGTTACCACTATTGGCAATCGAGGCATTGGAAACAAAGTTGAGTGAAGTTCGCAAGCTGTCTGCCACAATGAGCACATTGCGCCGGCTATCCTCAAAACGATCAATATCATTGAGCAATGCAGCGCGATTCTTCAGTGCCGACTGGTAGGCTTCACGATTACTCAGTCTAACAGGTATTGCCCCCGCCGCTACTAAATCATCAAGCTCAGATGTTTTCAAATTCAGCGTCATACCAGCTGGCATACCGATTCTTATCTTAAAGGCGTCGAGCTGAGTAGAAAAGCCAGACTCCACGTTAATGAGACGTGTCTCAGCCTGCAATACGCCCTGCTCCGCATCAGCCACCTCCTCAGGGCTAGCACGGTCGACAGATCTTGCCTTGAGGTATTCGAAGTTTTGCCTTCTAGACTCCAAGTTCGAGCGCTCATTGACAATCTGCTCCTGACTCTGCAGCAGGCGTAAGTAATCAATGACGACTTGGCGCGAAAACATCTGCTGAAACACCCCATATGTCCGCATTTGGTATATGACATTCCTCGACGCCTGAGTCACGCCCTCAGCCACGATATCAGAGCCAAATCCTCGTAAAATAGGCTGACTCAAGTTAAAGCTAACAATTGAGTTAATCGACCTATTTGAACTACCAGTGAAAAATTTCAACAAGTCATTGGCCAAGTTAAGGCTCAGATTAGCACCGCTACCAAGAAGAGTCGTAACCGAGTTATTCACTCCCGCGCTAAGACTTTCATCACCATTGGATTGACGATTTCGCGAGACATCCGCCCCGCTGCGCCCGTTGAGCGAAAAGGGTATCTTCGCATCCACCATACCCAGTCCCGTCAGGTAAAGCGCCTCCTTCTGGCTTTGGTATTGCGGGCTATTCTTCACCGCATAGCTCAAGCTTTCCTCGATACCAAAGGTCACCGCGCCCTGTTGATTTGATTGTTTAAATAACGACTCGTTGGTGATCTCCTCAATGGGAGTATGACTTCTCTCCGTATCGATAGTGAAGGGCGTTGATTTTTTAAACACCTCCTTCTCCGCCTTTTTTAAAACCTCATACACCTCAGCATCTACCTTTTTCTGGTGGTAGCTCGTCGAGCAAGACACAAGCAACAAGCACAATAGAGCAGCATTTGCTAAAGGTAATAAGCGAAAGGATTTCATAAGTGGTTAGAAAAGAACCGAAGGTGATTGGGAACCTACACCTCTTTTAAAAATTAACACCTAAAAATGTCGCCCAAGACAAACCACTCCATCAGTAGCTAGTTACAGGGCAATTAATAACCCTCACCCTGAATGACCACACTCAACTTCCTCACATGAGGCTGCCTACGATGCTCGAAAAGGAAGATCCCCTGCCACGTGCCCAATCTTAGCTGACCACCCATGACTGGAATCACCTCACTGCTCCGAGTCAGCGCCATACGAATGTGAGAAGGCATATCGTCAGGCCCCTCATAAGTATGGGTAAAGTAAGGAGTATCCTCAGGCACTAATTGATCAAAAAACGCCTCCAAATCTCGCCGTGCACTAGGATCGGCATTCTCCATCAGGATCAGACTCGCACTCGTGTGCTCGACGAAAACCGTCGCCGTGCCCGTATGCACGCCCGAAGCCCGCACCAAATCTCTGATCTCATCAGAGATCTCGTATGTTCCCTTACCTCTAGTAGGGAGCTCTAATTGCGCCGAATGAACTGACATAAGTCACCGAAATTAACACTTAATCAATGCGGATATCATCGGCAATCCAGTCCGACGACGGATACTGAAGATCGAGATTCTTCAAGGTATCCACCATGATACGAGTAACCACAAGATTACGATACCACTTCGCATCAGCTGGCACGATATACCAAGGTGCTGAATCAGAGTCCGTCTTCGCTATCACATCCTCATACGCCTCCTGAAACTTATCCCACTGAGCACGATCCTTCAGATCATCGGGGTTAAACTTCCAGTGCTTCGCCTCATTATCGAGTCGAGCCTGCAGACGCTCCTTCTGCTCATCTTTAGAAATATTCAGAAAGATCTTAACAATCGTCGTGCCCTCATCAGCCAGCATTTGCTCGAAGTTAGCAATATGCTCATAGCGAGGCTTCCAGACCGACTTCGGGTAAATCTTCTTCACACGCACCGCGAGGATATCCTCATAGTGAGAGCGGTTAAACACAACAATTTGGCCATCTCTAGGCACCTTCGCATGGACACGCCACAGGAAGTCATGGGCAAGCTCCTCCTCACTCGGCTTCTTAAATGGCTCTACGTGAATACCCTGAGGATC
>JALZUH010000185.1 GCA_023301645.1 Akkermansiaceae bacterium | reverse complement strand
AAAAAACTCTCTCTGTAGTGATTTCATCGTTTAGTAGCGCAGAGGTTCACTAGGTCTTCTTTTTGAAGTAAATGCATTAAAAATATGCTGGTCAGAGCCGATGGGCTTGCTAGATTCTTCCCTTCATTGCTTATGCTTTTGTGTAGGCTTTATCTACACACGTAAACGATTAACAAACGACTAATAACTAACATCACATCATGTCCGAATCCAATTCACCACCAGTAGTTCCGAAGAAGTATCTTCTTTCTTTCTGCTTAGTTACCGTTCTTTTCGCTCTTTGGGGATTTGCAAATAACTTTACTGACCCAATGGTAAAGGTGTTTAAAGACGTTTTTGCCATCAGTAATGCTCAGTCTACATGGGTGCAGCGTGCTTTCTATGGTGGATATGCTACAATGGCTATCCCGGCAGCTCTCTTTATTCGTAAGTTTTCCTACAAGTCGGGTATCATCGTAGGTCTAGCATTATTCGCTCTGGGCACCATGCTATCCATTCCAGCGGCTAATAATGTCAACTTCTGGCTCTTCATTGGTGCTATTTATATTCTTACCTTTGGCTTGGCTTTCCTCGAAACAACAGCAAACCCATATATCTTATCAATGGGCGATGAGAGAACTTCAACGCTTCGTCTTAACTTTGCTCAGGCCTTTAACCCGATTGGATCACTCGGTGGTGCGTTTATTGCGGCCTCTTTCGTGCTTACCAATGTCGATGTGCAGGACTTCAAAAACGATGTTAACGGCTTCAAAGCTCAGTATGCTGTGGAGCAGGTGAAAACTACAGAGCTCAATGTCCTACCGTTTCTAAAGGCCAAAGAGCGCCCGAGAAAAAATGACGCTAATATCGAGGCTTATGTCAAAGAAATGACCTCTGAGAAGACGACTGTTGATCAGGCTCTTAAAGACTACCGCACGGGCGTAATACCTACTTATCAAGGGCGAGCGTTTGCAGAAATGCAGAAGAAGGACCTTAATCTTGTGTCTACTACTTACATGACCTTAGGCTTAGTTGTATTAGCGACTCTTGTCATCTTCCTCATTAAGAAAATGCCTAATACTACAGCTAGTGATGACGATACTCGTGATCTCGACTTTGGTGCTACTGTGGGTCGTTTGTTTAGTAACCCCCGCTATACGTTAGGTGTTGTAGCGCAGATGTTCTATGTCGGTGCTCAGATCATGGTCTGGACGTTTATTATTCAGTATGCCGAGAACGAATTAGGAATGGATAATGCCACTGCTGGTAATCACCAGATTCTAGCTCTTGTCATCTTCCTTACGTTCCGCTTCGTCTGCACAGCCTTCCTTAAGTATGTGTCTCCTGGTAAGCTACTCGCTGTCTTAGCGGTGGGTGGTATCTTCACTACTCTTGGTGCTATCTACCTCGAAGGTATGCCTGGACTCTATAGTTTGATTCTTATCTCGGCATGTATGTCATTGATGTTCCCTACTATTTATGGACTAGCCCTTGAGGGTATTGGCCAAGATGCTAAGCTTGGATCAGCAGGTCTCATCCTCGCTATCGTAGGTGCTGTGTGGCTTACAGGTTTCCAAGGTGGTATCCTTGACCTTGAGACATTCATGGGAACAACGGCCACACGTGGGTCATTCTACCTCAGTGTAGGATGCTTTGTGATGATTGCCCTCTACGGCATCTACTGCAGAAACCCTAGAAAGAAGCCACAGGCATAGTCTGCTTGTGCTACGGGTATAGCTAGTGAGAACTACAATATACCTTAGGGACCTTGTATTATTCTCAGAGCGTGTTGCATATGCAGCACGCTCTTTTTTTGGACATGCTTTGCCAGTGCTCGTTATTCTATGCAAAGCTATCGATGAGCTTCAACCCTGCTCGTAGGTTAGTAGCGAGGAGGTTGCTGGGCTGTAGACGTCTCGTGTGATGAGCGGGTAGGCCTTAGTAGTAGATTTCACCACAGAAAGCCAGTGCTGGTCAGCTGTAGGGACTGGACACACTAGGGTGAAACTCTCTAGTAAAGTCTTGTAGGTGGTCCACCTGTGGAGGGCACAGGACTAATGCCCAGCTACTCAAGAAGAGCTATAGGGAGCTCTGTAGAACAGAGGAGTGTGTCAGATAGTATATTAGCTGCTGACTATTCGCCTTTAGGCTCTTCGTCTTCGAGAGGGGCCTTGGGGATTTTTTCGACTTCATCGAGGACATTGACCATGTCGACTCCGCGTGCTGCGGAGGTGTCGAGGCGGAAGTCGAGGATGGGTGTGCATCGTAGCACGACGCGCTTGGCGATGCGCTTCTGGATGAGTCCACGTTTTTGCTCAAGTTGTTCGATGACTTTGGCTCCATAGCCGCAGATAACTCCAACAAAGACCTTTGCCTCACGCAAGTCCTGTGTGATGTCGACAGCATTGACCGTGACGAGAGCTCCGCTGAATTCGAAATCACGCTGCACGACTGTGCTGATTTCGCGGCGAAGTAGCTCATTGATTCGATCTAGGCGCTGGCTCATAGGTTCGTGCGTGGGAAATGGTGAGGTTTGGTAGTCAGATTGACTGAGTGAGGTCTGTTTTAGAGTGTCTGGTCGACTTTTTCGAGGATGTAGCACTCGATGATGTCGCCTTCTTCGTAATCGTTGAAGTCTCCGAGGCGGATACCACACTCGATACCTTGCTTTACTTCGTCTACCTCGTCCATGTGGCGACGTAGTGTGGACATTTTACCGTCAAAGACAGGAACTTTACCACGTAGCACACGTGCGTGAGCTGAGCGAGTGACTTTGCCGTCTTTGGCAATACAACCTGCAGCACGTCCGCCGCGGACTTTGAATACCTGCTTCACCTCTGCGTGACCAATGATGGTCTCGCGAGTGAGTGGGTCTAGAAGTCCGAGCATGGATTCTTCTACAGTGTCGAGTAGGTCGTATACGACTGAGAAGAGCTTAATCTGCACGCCTTCACGCTTGGCAGCTTTGACGGCTCCTCCTTCTACTTTGGTGTTGAAACCGAGGACGACGGAGTCTGCTGAGCTCGCCATAAGAATGTCGTTCTCAGTGATAGCACCTGCAGCAACTTTGATGAAGTGAGGTTCGACCTTGTCGCTCTTAATGTCGAGAATAGCAGTTTCAATGGCTTGGACTGATCCTTGCACGTCACCTTTGAGGATGATTTTGAGTTGGATCTTGTTGTCACCTTTAACCATGGACATGAGGTCTTCCATACGGCTTTTCTTTGGCTTCTGAAGTCGCTGGTCGCGCTTCTGCTCAAGTCGCTCGTTTGAGAGCTTTTGGGCTGCCTTGACGTTCTTCATTTGAACGAGCTCGTCTCCGACGTTCGGAAGCTCATCAAATCCGATGACTTCTACTGGCACAGATGGGCCAGCTTCTTTGACTTGCTCACCCATGTCGTTGATGAGTGTTTTTACCTTACCTGAGTATGGTCCGCAGATGAATGGTGTTCCTGCCTTGAGTGTTCCTGCCTGCACCATAATAGTTGCGGTAGGGCCTTTACCTGGCTGGACACTAGCTTCGATAACTGATCCTCGTGCATTGGCGCGTGGGTTAGCCTTGAGCTCTAGAACTTCTGCTTGCAGGGACATGAGTGAGATGAGTTCATCCATGCCTTGGCCTGTGATGGCTGAAACTTCTACGCATTCGATGTCACCACCGAAGTCAACTGGCTGAACGCCGTGCTCAAGTAGCTGTGTCTTTACGCGGGTAGGGTCTGCGCCCGGTGTGTCACACTTGTTAATGGCGACAATGATGGTTTTGTTGGCTTTCTTGGCATGCTCGATGGCTTCCTTAGTCTGCGGCATGATGCCGTCATCAGCAGCGACGACGAGGACTACAATGTCGGTGACATCTGCTCCACGCTCGCGCATTTTTGAGAAAATAGAGTGACCCGGTGTGTCGAGGAAGCTAATGCTGCGTCCTTCGTGCTCGACGCGGTATGCGCCAATATGCTGGGTGATGCCACCTGCTTCACCCTTAGTGACACGGCTCTTGCGAACGAAGTCGAGTAGAGAGGTCTTACCGTGGTCTACATGACCCATGAAGGTGATGATCGGGGCGCGGAATTCGAGTTTTTCCTCAGGCTCATCTGCGACCGCTTTGGCCTTTGGCTCTTTGACTTTTTTCTTCGTCTTGTGAACACCTGCGCCTTTTTCGCGCTTTTCGCGCTCGAAGACAAAGTTGTGAGTTTGGCAGAGTTTCTCAGCAATTTCTGGCTCGATGGCCTGATGGGGAGCTACGAATACTTCAAGCTTGATGAGGTCTGCCATGAGTTGGAATGGCTTGAGTCCCATGAGTTCAGCAAGTGCGCTGACGACAATGGGCGGCTTGATGCTGATGATATTTCCTTGTTTGACGGCTTCACCACTTTCTGCTGGCTCTTCTTCTTTGGTCACATCTTCGATGACAGCAGCGTCTACGCGTGCCTTGAGATCTTCTTTATCCTGATTGAGGACCTTTGAGATGACTGGGAGTTCTTTTTTGATTCCTTGTTTTTTCTTAACAACAGAGGACTTTTTCTTTTTGGTGCCTTCTTCTTCAAAGATGTCTAGTGCCGCCTTCTTCTGGTCGTCGACAGTTTTGACTTTAGGGGTTGCTTCACGTTGTCGCTCACGGCGCGATAACTTCTTGCTGGAGTCATCGATGAGATCGAGAACTTCCTTATTTTTTTTCGGTTTATCGCTGGATTCGGCCATGCTGAGTGATGAGTGAGGTATTAAGTGAGGCGGTTGTTTGAGAGAGTATGCGGAAGGTGTGCAGTGCGGCTGGATTAGGCGTCAGCCTCGTTAGATGCTTCGAGAGGTGCTGCCTTCTCGAGGATAGCTGCTGCGTCTTCCTCGGAGATTTCCAGGGCGGAAGCGATGTAGTCAGCAGGCATCTGTGAGACGAGCTCGGCTGTGGCTCCACCTGCACGGAAGAGTTTCTCTCCCATTTCAGCGTCGATGCCGAGCTGGTCAGCGAGCGTCGATGCTGCGTTGCCGACGCGTGCTTCAAATTGTTCGTGTTGAGTTTCATCTTTGCTAACCTGCACGTCCCATCCCATGAGCTTGGCAGTGAGGCGAGCATTTTGTCCGCGTCGTCCGATGGCTTTGCTAAGCTCTTCTTCGTCTACGGTCACTGAGATGACTTTGTTTTCGCGATCTAGCTTGATAGTGCGAATATTAGCAGGCTTGAGTGCGTCGACGACGAACTCAGCTGGGTCATCGCTCCATCGGATGATGTCGACTTTTTCGTTGTTAAGCTCACGGACGATGTTTTTCACACGTGCTCCACGTAGACCTACACAGGCTCCTACAGGGTCGACTTTCTCGTCAGTGGTTCCTACAGCAACCTTGGTGCGGTAACCTGCTTCACGGGCAACGCCGCGTAGCTCGACAGTGCCGTCTGCGATCTCAGATACTTCTGATTCGAATAGGCGGCGGACAAAGTTAGGGTGGCTACGTGACAGAATGATTTCTGGTCCACGTGACTCGTTTTCTACAGCGACGACATAGAGGCGGATGCGGTCTCCGATGTTGTAGTCTTCAGTAACGACACGTTCACGTGATGGGATACGGCCTTCGAATTTACCAAGGTCGATGAGGACGTCACTTTTCTCAAAGCGGCGGACTGTGCCACTGACGATGTCACCAGCACGGTCTTTAAACTCGTCATAGATCATTTCTTTCTCAGCCATGCGCAGGCGCTGCATCATGGTTTGCTTGGCAGTTTGAGTTGCGATGCGCCCGAAGTTTTTCGGAGTTACATTGAAGTCAACGCTGTCACCGAGGACGGCGTCAGGCTTGCTCTTCTGGGCTACAGCGAGAGGCACTTCATTGAACTTGTCGACGTAGTCGTCGTCAGCAACGACAGAAAGTGAGGCGAAGATGATGGTGTCGCCTTTGCGGGTATCAACATCAGCACGCAGAGTTTCGATCGCGTCTGCACCAGGGACCATTTTTCGATAGGCTGAGATAAATGCGAACTCGAGTGCAGCAATGACCTTGTCGCGGTCGATGCTTTTTTCCCTCTCGTAGTAATCAATCAGTGCGACGATGTCATTAGTCATAGCTTAGTGGTTGTTCTTGTTAAATGGTTTGTAATGTCTAATCGGTATTCTGAGATAGTGGTCTAAGAATCCAAATCTGGACGGAAATGGTAGTAGCCTGAGACAGAAAAGAGTGGGTCAAGTGACCCACCCCCGAGCAGTCGCAGAGCTGATAAAGGAGTCAATAGGTATGAATAAGGGGAATTACAAGGAGAATTTATTGTGACAATAGTGGTTCGATCGAGACGTGGCTGCTTATTTTATGAGTTGTCTAAAAACTTGAAAAAGCCTGAGTATTAGAGGACTTTGCAGGAGCTGTGAAAAAAAAGTTTAAGAATGTGCAGTTTTGTCTTGTGGCATGAGAAAAAATAAGTATGTTGCGCCCGCCCAGCGGTCTTAACGGCAGCTAGGTAACCAAATCCAACACAAAATGCGCAGGTAGCTCAGTTGGTAGAGCAGTTGGCTTTTAACCAATTGGTCCTGGGTTCGAGTCCCAGTCTGCGTACCATTTTTAGAAACGTCTTAGCCTATTTGGCTAAGGCGTTTTTTGTTTTTAGTAATTGATGAGAGCTCGGTAAGCGCTGAATAAGAGCTCGATATGAGCTGGATAAGAACTTGATTCTTACATGGTGACGTGCTTCTTTTTACGTCATTCACTGGATTGTAACTGAATCCACTTAATTTATTCTTAAAATATTATGAAAATTGTCGTCGCTTACTCTGGAGGTCTTGATACCTCAGTTCTTCTTCATTGGTTAAAGGCTACTTATGATGCTGAGGTAATTGCTTACTGCGCGGATGTAGGGCAGGGAGAGGAACTTGATGGTTTGGAGGCGAAGGCTCTGAGCACTGGTGCTAGTAAGTGCTACATTGGTGATTTGAAGGAGGAGTTTGCTCGTGATTATATTTACCCGATGTTTCAGGGAAATGCTCTTTATGAAGGGCGTTACCTTTTAGGGACTTCGATTGCTCGCCCTTGTATTTCTAAGGGGATAGCGGATGTAGCTATTGCGGAGGGGGCTGACGCTATCGCCCATGGTGCTACTGGTAAGGGCAATGATCAGGTTCGTTTTGAGCTTTCAGTGGCAGCACTAGCACCTCACGTGAAGATGATCGCACCCTGGCGTGATGCTGAGTTCCGCGCTGAGTTCCCAGGCCGCAGAGAGATGCTAGCTTATGCTGAGAAACATAATATCCCTGTGTCAGCATCGCTTAAGAAGCCATATAGCACGGATCGTAATTTATTGCATATCTCGTTCGAGGCAGGTGCCTTGGAGGATACTTGGTATGATGCTACTGGTGAGCGTGACCGCGATATGTATGTGCTGTCGGTTTCTCCTGAGGAGGCTCCTGATGTGGCTGAGTATGTGGAGTTTCTTTTTGAAAAAGGCGATATTGTAGGTCTTAAGTTTGATGGTCTTGATGCAGT
>JALZUH010000184.1 GCA_023301645.1 Akkermansiaceae bacterium | reverse complement strand
GAGCTTCGCTCTGGTGCTAAAGGCGACCTTCATGTAGAAGTCCAAGTCGAGGTGCCTACCAAGCTTAATGGTGAGCAGAAAGAAAAGCTCAAGGAATTCTCTGAATCCATCGGGGCCAAAAACAACCCGATGCAGGAGTCATTTTTCAAAAAGGCCAAAAGCTTCTTCGGATCATAACGCCCCCTCAATAGCCATGTAGTAACACTACTGGCACCATCCCTATCCTCCCATGAACCGCTACTACATTCCAGCCGACCAATGGGAGGATAGCCAGTCTACTGATGAAGCGCCTACATCTCTCACCCTCAGTGGTGACGAGGCGAAGCACTGCTCGCGTGTGATGCGCGCACGCGAAGGTGACGAGATAGAAATATTCGACGGTGAAGGTCGTAGTGTTATTGCTCAAATCAGCAGTGTCAGCCGAGAGCTGGTCACGTGCTCTGTGCTAAAGCTCAACGACAGCCACCAGCCGAGCTATCTTAATTACCCTATCACTCTCTGTCAGGCGATTCCCAAAGGGGGTAATATGGAGCTCATTGTCCAAAAAGCAGTCGAGCTAGGCACCAGTGCCATCCAGCCCCTCATTACCGCTCACACCATCGCTCGCCCTGAGGCATTAGCCAAAAAACAAGCGAAGTGGCAGCGTATCGCACTCGAAGCGTGCAAGCAATGCGGTCAAAACTACCTCCCCCGCATCCTACCTGCCCTTGATTTCAAAGAATGGGTCAGCAAGCCTCATCACTACGACACGGCTCTAGTAGCTGCTCTCGATGAGCGAGCTGTCCACCTCAATACCCTCTTCACCAATGAACCACCCACAGGAAGCATTGCCCTCCTCGTAGGACCAGAAGGTGATCTCTCTACTGAGGAATACCAAGCAGCTTATCAAGTCGGCTTCAGCCCCATTACCTTCGGTGACATCATCATGAGAGTAGAGACAGCGACCCTCTACGGACTCAGTGTTCTCCAGCACGAGTTAAGTAAGCCTTCTCAGTAGCAAACGCTAGCACTCACAGAAATTCTACATTTCTGCACCAGGACTAGCCCTGCTAAAAAATAAACCGCACTAGCATATAGGCGATGACCAGCCAGATGACTACAATGTGTGTTACACCAAGTGATCTAGCCCCCTCTGTTTCAGATGGGTTATCTTGATCGGCACCAAAGAGCTTGCCCCAGTTAATGACGAGGTAAAAACCAATCCATAGCCAGATGAGCAAGCACAATACAGCGAATATGATCATGCTAGAATGGTAACCTCGCTTCGTAGATACCGCAAGTTTTCGAGATCAAATAGTCATGCACCATTGCTAATATCTATGACTACGAAATCCCCCTCATCAAGGTCACTGTCAGCACAGCTAAGGTCTGGGCACAAAAAAGCCAACAGTTTTAAATCAACCGCTGGCTCTGATAGTTTCAAATAGTAGAAATCAATTAGTCGACCATGTTGTCGATGCGGGAGGCGAGCTCGATATCGACCTCGGTAATACCACCTGCATCTTCAGAAGTAAGGCGAATGGTCACCTTACAGTCACGGATATCAATTTCTGGGAAATACTGCGCTTCATTTACGATTTCAGCTAGATCATTGACAAAATCAATACTCTCCATGTATTCCTCAAACTCAATTGTTCTCGTAATCGCTCCGTTTTCAACGTCCCATTCTGGGCAACGCTTTAGGATATCATCAATTTCTTCTTCAGGGATCAGTTCTTCAGACATATAGTTATAGTAGCTTTCTGCTCTGCTTAGCTGCGACAAGATTGATTACTTTTGCTCGCTTTTGGCAAGCATGTTTCTCATATTTCCACATTTTTTTCACCTCATTCGCCACTTGCGCCAATTTCAAAAAGGCCTACATTTAGGCATGATCAAAAACCCCCTTATTCTTGCAGCCTCTCTAGCAGCTCTCATATTAAGCAGCTGTAGTAGCAGCAACCCTCAGTCACGCATTCAAAAGAACCCGACTATTTATAATGACCTCAGCCCAAAGCAGCAAGAGCTTGTGCGCACAGGTCAGATCGAGCAAGGCATGACTAAACCTGCCGTATTCCTCGCCATGGGCAAGGCTGATAGCGAGCAAGTCAAGGTAGAGGGCACTGACACAACTGAGCGCTGGAACTACACCTCTCTCCAGCCTGTGTATCGCTCTAGCTTTAGCTTCGGATTTGGAAATAGCTTCGGCAGACGTGGTCGCGGCCGCGGTCGCAGCCGAGGCAGCTATGGGCACTACGGACTTGGCTACTCGCCATCACTAGCCTACGTGCCACGGCTTAGCTCATCTGTATACTTCACGAATGATCTAGTCTCTGGCTGGGAGGGCATCAGAAGATAACAAGCCGCCCTCAAGCAGGGCTTCACTTCACCTTGAGGTGTGTGTCTAGTCAATCTCGACCTCTATGTAGATTGGATTGGCGTGATCTATAGGAAGATTCTCGGCTTAATACTTCCACTGCTTACGGTGGTCTTTGTCGGCGCGATCAATGAGCTCGCGCAGGCTCTTTAGCCCCATACACTCACCACCAAAGGCTGATACCGTATCGAGCTCTAGCCTATCATTACTTGCTACGGTGATTCTTACCGTAGCAGACATGCGCGCGACAATACGCTCGATCACACTATCGGCCGTTTCACCATCGCGAGAATACATCACGAGGATATCGCCATCACTTCC
>JALZUH010000183.1 GCA_023301645.1 Akkermansiaceae bacterium | reverse complement strand
TCCAGACAGGATCATTATATTTCATCGAGCGCTGAAGATCGAGCTGAAGAATACCGCCAAATCTCGGCTGATAAACTACCGCTTGGGCTAAAGCCTTACCCTCTGGGAAACTCAGGCCTTCTGGGCGTGACTCTGACTTGGTGCGCTTCGCCCAGCGCCGCTTGATCTCATCCTCCGTGATAATACGCGTCTTCCAGCGTTTTAAGTTCTCTATCTTCTCGCCATCAGCTGCTGACAACTCCCCCTCACGAGTCACCATCACAGCTTGCCCCGTGCCTGCTAGGAGTGCCCTAACAGAATTTTCACCTTTGGTAAACTCAGCCTTACTACGTAAAGACTCCTTAGGAACCACACCTAACCAGCGAAGATAGGCAGTCATGGCATGCACATCATAGCCGTATTTTTCCTCTGCTTCGAGGATCTGGCTTGGCTGAATGGTGCTCTCATTTTCCTTTTGGAAAGAAGCACTCGCTTCGCCATCACTATCGATAGAAGCCATCGCAGCCTGCATTTCCTTCTCAATGGGACTACCCGGAGCCAACCTCATGATCATAAAAACCACCAATGTTATCCCCACCAATGTCGGTGGAACAAGAAGTAACCTGCGGATAAAATAAGCTTTCATGAGATATTAACGGCGCACTCAGACAGTCATGAATACAGTCAATTTACTAACCGTAATATAATACCAAGGCAAGTCTCTCATTGATAAATATGATACATCAATAAATGAGCGAAAAATTTACTCCACTTTTTCGCTAAAAACAGCCACTTTTCTTGAGATGTTTTCCTCACGCGCTTCCAAATCAGCTCATCCCAGCTCAATGACCAGCCTCATCCACAGCCTCAAGGTCAGCGCATTACTCACCTCAGTAACACTCGCAGGGCTCATGAGCTCCTGTCAACAAGAGGCACCTGTAGACAAGTATACCAAGGAAAAGGTGCTACTGATTGGCAATAGCACTGAGCCACAAGCACTTGACCCTCAGATTGTCACCGGTGTCGTCGAGAGCAATATCATCACGGCACTCTTTGAAGGACTCTGTGTCCAGCACCCATCACAAGAAGGCATTCACCTCCCCGGAGCAGCTGCCAGCTGGGAGAGCAACAGCGACTTCACCGAATGGACATTCCACCTGCAACCCAACGGCAAGTGGTCTGATGGAACCCCCATCACCACAGCCGACTTCCTCTTCTCCTACGAGCGCATCCTCACGCCTGACATGGCTGCCAAATACGCCTCAGTGCTCTACTACATCAAAGGCGCCGAAGACTTCAACAAAGGCAAAAACAAAGACTTTAAAAGTGTAGCCATCACAGCACCCGACTCACACACTCTCAAACTCGAGCTCAAAGCCCCCACCCCATTCTTACCGGATCTCACCAAGCATTACGCCTGGTATCCAGTGCCTAAGCACACCGTCCTCAAGCACGGTAAAATGACCCAACCCAACAACCCATGGACAGAACCAGAAAATATGGTCTCAAATGGCTCCTTCAAACTAAAAACATGGCGCTTTAACGACCAAATCTACGTCGAAAAAAACCCACTCTACTGGGATGCTGACCAAGTAAAGCTCAATGGCATCCGCTTTCTACCTATTCTCAATCCCTACACCGAAGCTCGCATGTTCTTCAACGACCAGCTTCACGTCACCTACGGACTCGCCCCGGAAATGATCGACCACTCACGCCAGAACTACACCCAAAACTTCAAGCAAGACACCTATCTAGGCACTAATTTCCTACGTTTTAATGTCACCCACAATGACCTCAAAAACCTCAAGCTAAGAAAAGCACTCGCTTTCGCCATCGACTCCCAGTCCATCATCGACAATATCCTCAAAGGCGGCCAACTAGCAGCCTACGGCATGGTGCCACCTATGGGAGAATACCAGCCACCACACGTCCTCTCCTATGACCCGCAAAAAGCCCAGCAACTACTCAAAGAAGCTGGATACGGTAGCGACAGTGGAAAAACCCTACAACTCACCTTACTCACCACCGATAAGGAAAGTGCCAAAACCATCGCAGAAGCCTATCAGGACATGTGGAAGAAAAACTTAGGTATCGAAGTATCCATCGAACAAAGCGAGTGGAAGACCTACCTCGATAAACTCACCAAGCTCGACTACGACATCGGCACTGGCGGATGGATCGGTGACTACCCAGACCCCACTACATTTCTCGACATGTGGAAAAAAGGTGATGGTAATAACCGCACCGGCTGGCACAGCGAAGAATACGAAGCCATACTCAGAGACGCCGAGCAAACCCGCGACCCCAAGCAGCGCATCAAAAAGCTAGAAAAAGCAGAAGCCCTCTTCCTTTCTGAAATGCCCATTATGCCCTCCTACTGGTATACTCAGTGCTACCTGCTCCACCACACTGTTCAAGGCTGGGACCCGCTCCTCCTTAATAATCACCCCTACAAGTTCGTCGACCTCGTCGCTGAAACTGCTCAATAAATTCACCCCATGCTCTCCACAGTCATTAGCCGACTCGCTCAAGGATTCGTCGTAATCTTCTGCCTGCTTGCCATTACCTTTGGCCTCATCCGACTCATGCCGGGCGACCCCTTCTCAGGTGAGAAATCCCACGCCGAGCACATCATCAAGAAAAACAAAGAACGCTTCAAGCTCGACCGCCCCATACCGCAGCAGTTTGCAGCTTACCTAGAAGCCCTCACCAGAGGTGAGCTAGGATACTCCGCCGTCAAGGAGCAACCCGTCGCTAAGATCATCGGCCAGTCTTTCCCCGCCTCACTCATTCTCGGTATTTGCGGTATGCTCATTGCTATCTTAGTCGGCATCCCTGCAGGCATCATCTCAGCACTGAAGAAAAACTCCATCATCGACTACGGCGCTATGATTATTGCCATGATTGGTATTAGTATCCCGTCTTTCGTCATTGGGCCACTCCTAGCTGGGCAGCTCGCCACCCGCGTCCCCTTTCTCAAAGTAGCTGGCTGGGGAGACCCCTTTGACTGGATACTGCCCTCACTCACTCTAGGACTAGCCACCGCCGCCTACCTTGCACGTATCACCCGAGGTGGCATGCTCGAAGTTCTTAATCAGGACTACATCCGCACAGCACAAGCCAAGGGAGTCAGCCAGCTATCGATCGTCCTAAAGCATGCCATTCGCGGTGGCATCATCCCCGCCATTGCCTACGTCGGCCCAGCATTTGCGGCCCTGATTACAGGATCATTTATTGTCGAGACCATCTTCCAAGTCCCCGGCATGGGGCAGCACTTTGTGAACTCTACCCTCTCGCGTGACTACTTCCTGCTTCAAGGAGTGGTCATCCTCTTTGGCGCGCTCATCGTCCTCGCAAATCTCGCCGCAGATATCGCACTCGTGTTTCTCAACCCACGCCTAAAAAGCAATAACGCCTAAGCTTAATGAGTCATCGTTCAAATAAAGGAAGCTCTCTCTGGTCAGACGCATGGCTGCGCTTGAAGAAAAACCGCATGGCTACAGCCAGCCTCTTCATTCTCATCATCATCACCCTACTCTGCTTCGTCTTGCCGTTCTTTAGTATTATCAAAGACCCTAACATTCAGAACCTAGAAAACACCTTCCAACAACCCAACCTCCATCACCTCCTTGGCACAGACCAAGTCGGACGGGACCTACTCGCTAGACTCCTCCTTGGCGGGCAAATCTCCATCCTCGTAGGTATCGTCGCCACAGCACTATCGGTCATCATCGGAGTCAGCTACGGCTCTATTGCAGGATATATTGGTGGCAAAACCGACAGCATAATGATGCGCATTGTCGACATCCTCTACGGACTACCCTTCCTCGTCATCATCATCCTCTTCTCCATCCTCATCTCTGAGCACCTAGACATTGTCGCCCAAACCCTGATCGAAGACTGGGAGCTGAATAAAACCATGGTGCTCAAGTTCACCAATCTCATCCCACTCTTCATCGCCATCAGCGCTCTCGGCTGGCTCACAATGGCGCGTATGGCTCGAGCTCAGGTGATGACTGTAAAAAAACAAGAATACATAGAAGCCGCCATGTCGCTAGGACTCAGCCACTGGAAAATCCTTACCAGACACATCATGCCTAATATCCTAGGCTCCATCATCGTCTACACCACACTTACCGTGCCGGGATTCATCCTTACAGAAGCTAGCCTCTCTTATCTTGGCCTCGGCGTAGAATCACCCAATAGCTCATGGGGTATCCTCCTTAAGGAAGGAGCCAACTACATGGAAACACAACCTCAGCTACTTATTATCCCGAGTATCATATTCTCCATCACTCTCTTCGCCCTCAACTTCCTAGGTGACGGACTCAGAGACGCCCTCGACCCAAAGGCAGCCAAGGACTAAAAACTCCTTCTTCCCTGCATCGCACGCAGCAGAGTCAGATCATCGGCATGGTCCAGTCCACCGCCAGCAGGCATACCCTGGGCGATACGGGTTATCTTACACGAGTGAGGTGCCAGCATTTCGGCTAGGTAATTAGCCGTCGCCTCGCCCTCTACATCTGAGCCTAGAGCCAGAATCACCTCCATCGCTTCTCCCTCACTGGCTGCAGCAGATCCCTGCTCCACTCGCTTAATGAGGGCAGAAATATTCAGATCATCAGGGGTAACGCGATCGAGAGGGGATAATTTCCCACCAAGACAATGGTAAAAACCCTTAAAAACCCCTGAGCGCTCAAGTGGCAGCACATCTGTCGCCTGCTCGACCACACAAAGCTGCCCTACATCACGACTTGCATCCTCACAAACAGGACAGCCCTCAACGGTAGAGAAAAACCCACAGACACCACACGAGCTGACCGACTGCGTCGCCTCGTGGATCGACTCAGCAAGCTCCATCGGATTAGCACGATCATGCTGTAATAGCCAAATAGCCACTCGCTCAGCACTGCGAGGCCCTACTCCAGGTAAGCGCTTCAGCTCAGCAATCAGCTCACTTACGGGGCGCGGATAACCTATTTGGGCCACGTATCAGCCTCCTTTCTATGTGATAAAGCATCACAAGGCATCCTGTGAACATGCGAGTAAAGCACCGCACAAAACGACGCCCCAATCACACCTGATAAAACGATAAATGGTGAAAAATAAATATCCCACACAGCCAGTGAAGCAACCATAGCCACCACCACGACCCAGCTTGTCACAGCAATAACAATACGCCTCCAAGCCCGCGCCGAATCCAGTATCACCAATGCAATAACTATACTATAAAGAGCACCCGCAGTAAGTAAGATAGAAAAGGACAATGGCACCAGAGACTGGGAAAGTCTTAGCTCATTAACTAGCAACTCCACCAAAGCTGACTCTAATGAGTCGAACGCACCCAATTTGAGTAAGACCAGAGAAACAAGGAGCCCAATACAGCCGCAAAGGAGCCCGGGCACAAAAACACCCCCCTCCGGTTGTTCAACATCTATCTCGCTATAACTAACTTCTGCCATGTTTAAATACTATGATTTTCAACTACTCGCCCCACCTGCATTCTTCATCCAAAGATACACCTACAGGCATCTCCATGATTTTTGCAGCTCGCCACATGCACCTAGCTAGCGTGGTAAAGAGCACAAAACAACCACTAAGAATAGTTGTTACCC
>JALZUH010000182.1 GCA_023301645.1 Akkermansiaceae bacterium | reverse complement strand
ACCAACCAAAAACCAAGAGCCGTAGAGTGTCCTAATTATGAGGCAACGCTACCCAGTAAGATCAAGAGCTTCGGTGTGCTCTATTTATGAGGCAACAGGAAAGGGCTGTGAGAGCCTTGGTGAGAAATGGTGGGTTTGGGATCACATTAGAAGTAGCCAGATAGCTGGGTTCCCGCTTAGGGTTACCTCAAAAAGCAGCTGAAATCAGAAGCATTTGTTGCTACCCCCTCCTCTAGGACATAAAAAAAGAGATGCTAATTAAAGCATCTCTTCTTAGGTGATTTGTATAAACTTACAGCTTATGCACGCTTGCGACGTCCGAGCAGAAGTAAGCCTCCAAGGCCGAGTAGAGCAGTTGATGTCGGCTCAGGAACTGATGAGGCAGCAAGAGCACCGATGCTTGACGTAGGTGGCGTCGATAGTGCTGCGTCATCACTAGTTACAACAAGTAAGTTGAAGTGTGATCCGCCGCCGTCACCAGACAGCTCAAATGATTGAATGCCACTAGCATCAGCAGTGAAAGTGCCTGTGCTGAAAGATCCATTGGTGAGTGATGCTGAGTTACCATTGGTATCAGCAACATTTTGAATTCTAGTTGCATTATTTGCATTACGATCATCAATGTAGAAAAGTTGAACACTATATTCAGCGCCAGCTTCAAGTCCGTTCAATTGAAAACCAGTTGCACCGAAAGCAAATGTATCCAAGAAACCTGCATAATCAGCACTGCTGACGCCTGTCACTGATGAGCCAGTTGTTGGAAGAGTGGAGATATTAGCTTGGTCGATAGTATCTAGGTTATAAACAGCGGATGTGAGTCATGGCCTAAATGGCTTTCAGGCGAGCAAATACGCGATTTGTGCCATTCAGATGTTGGTAGTATGTCAGCTAGGCTGAGGACTCTCTGTCTACCTCTATTATTATTTTGTGGGCTCGCATCATTCTATGGCGTTGGAAAGGAGCTAATCGAAAATAAACGAACCAAAGAACTAGGCAAGGTGATGCGAGAGGTCGTTCGGAAAGGCATTGCCGATAAGGTGGTCGAGATCGGTGGCAAGCTAAGTCGCTAAGAGTCGCTAAGAACTACTACGCAGCAAGGTGAAATACTTCACTGGCGAAGTAGTCATCGGGTCACAGAGCTTTATAATCGCCCAAAGGCGTAGTTTGCTGGGGAAAACAGGTGTTCGCGCCAGTGAGGCGGAAGCGCAGCTGACACACGGCAGGCGGAAAGAGGGCCGAGTGGCAGTGCTCTAGTGACTTGGTAATGTTAGTCTTATGTGAGGGTATGCTTTGAGGTGCTTGTCCTCAATGTTGCTTATCGTTGGAGTTGCTTGCGGTAATCTACCCAGTGGATCGTATTGATCTAATTTGCCTTTTCGACCCAATCACAACTATTTAGCCTCTTCGGCTGGCTTCTTGGATGCCTTTTTCTTTTTTGGCTTAGGTGGGAGAGGCTTGGACAGGTCTGGCATATCCATGGGCTTTTGCTCGTAGAGTGCCTCGGTGGGAAGGAGGATGGGTTTTCCTTTTACGGGGCGGTCTAGGTTTTTGTTGAGTTCTTCTTGGTCGATTGGCTGTGAGATGACTCCTCCTTCTGGGACTTCTTCTCTGGCTAGCCATACGATGGCATTGAGCACGAGGGTGCGGAAGTCGTCGATTGCCCAGTTACGGTGGTAGTGACCTCCGACAAATCCTATGCCGCGACCTCCTGTTTCTGGGTCTCTGCACCACATGAGGGATTGTGGGGTGTTGAGCGTGTCTTCTCCGTGCTTATTCCAGAGGCGAAGGTAGCGGATGATTTTCTCAGGGGTGGGTGTGGCCGTGGCGAGTGAGTGGCAGCAGTCACATTCTTCTTCGCTGGGGAAGCGCATGTTCCAGTAGAATTCGTCGTAGGCGGTGAAGGGGACTTTAATGCCATTGCCTACAGAGTGCCCTTCTTTCGGGAAGATGTCGGCAATCCAGTGAGGGTTGACTGACCAGCCTGTTTCCATGTAGCCGCCGATCCAAGGGGTGAAGTATTTTTCTCCAATTTCTTTCTTCGGGTGGACGCCGTAGTGCATGAACATAATGCTCATGCCTGCTTTGACCTTGGCGTCGAGGACGGCGTATTTGTCCTTAAACTTACCACCAGCGTCGGCATAGATGACACATGCGTCGACTCCGTCGAAGATGGATTCGTTTTTTGGCCAGCCGTAGTAGTGGACTTTGGCTTCGATGTTAAGGTTGCTTTCATTGAGTCCTTTTGCAAGGAGCATGCATCCCGCACGAAATTCGTGCTCACCATTGCCGTGGCTGGGTTTGCCTGCGATGAAGAGGACTTTCTTCGGTGTTTGGGCGGTGAGGGTGGGGCTGAGTAGCAGGGCAAGCAGTAGGGCTAGACACATGATGAGGTGGCTTGCGAGCTGGGGGAGTGCGGCACTTGAGCTGCGAGGAGATTGGGTGATTTTCATGATGTAAGTGAGTTGGGGTGGGTTGATTTAGTCTTTGCGAGTGAGTTCGACGAATACTTCTTCGAGTGTGGCGGTGTGTCTGTGGAGTGTTCTTACGGGCCAGTTTTGCTCGCTGGCTAGATTGGCGATGCGTTCGCGGCTGTCTGTGTGTGCGTCGACGAGGATGGAGAGCGTTGACCATCCTTCGTCTGTTGAGTCGAGGCTGACTTTTTTGATGTTGGCTAGCTGCGAGAGGGCTTGTGAGGCTTTGGTGGCGTCGGCTTTGAGCTCGACGGTGATTTTGCCTGCTGTGCGCATTTGGCTGACGAGCTCACTGGGGGATCCTGTGGCTTTGATCCTGCCTTCATCGATGATGATGACGTGGTCGCATGTCATTTCGACTTCACTGAGGATGTGAGTCGATACCATGACGGTGTGGCTTTCGCCGAGGCGTTTGATGAGTTTTCGAATGGAGCGGATCTGGTTCGGGTCTAGTCCATTGGTGGGTTCATCGAGGATGAGTAGGTCTGGCTTATGCACGAGTGCGTCTGCTAGTCCGACCCGCTGACGGAAGCCTTTTGAGAGGGTTTTGATCATTTTACGCCTTACTTCATGCAGGCTGCAGAGCTCCATGGCTTCTCCTACGTGGCTACGTAGTTTTTTACCACGGAGGCCTTTGAGCTGGGCGCGGTAGCGGATGTATTCTTTGACGCGCATTTCGTCGTAAAGTGGCACGTTTTCGGGCATGTAGCCGATGTGGCGGCGTGCTTTGAGCGACTGGCGAAACATGTCGTAGCCCGCGATTTGGGCGCTTCCTGATGTAGGTGGAAGATAGCCTGTCAGCATTCTAAGCGTGGTGGTTTTTCCTGCACCATTGGGGCCGAGAAAACCTACGATTTTTCCCGAGCCCACTTCAAAGCTAATGTCCTTTACGGCGGTGTGTCTGCCGTATCGTTTGTTGAGGTTATGAACTTCAATCATGATTTGTATGAGGTGTATCTAGCGGATGATAGAGAATAGTGCAGAATTACACTCTTGCGCGTTGACTCCTGACTTGTGAAACATTACTTAGGACTAAGTTGCTGCCCGCACCAAGTAATAAAAACGAGATGGGGTGGTTAATATTCATTTTTCTCATTTATGAAATCCTCAGTATCAGCTCGCTTTAATGCCGATCTACTCGATCAAAAATATGAACAATGGTGCGAAGATGCACAGTCTGTCGAGGCAGATTGGTGCGCCTTTTTTGAAGGCTTCGAACTAGGTAATGCACAGCTCAAGAGTGCGGATGCATCGTCGGCTATGGCGAAGGCTCCTACAGGTGGTGCTTCACTTACTGATGTGGATGAGGAGTATCTTAACTTCAGGGGTAAGGTGGTAAGTTTAGTTTATAACTACCGCACCTTGGGGCATACACAGGCTCACCTGAATCCACTCGACACTGAGGGCACGAAGAATCCAAGACTAGAGCTTTCTCAGTTTGGCTTGAAGGAGAGTGATCTCGATCGTGAGGTTTCTACTCAGTTTTTCCGTAAGGGTGAGCGCATGAAGTTGCGCGAGATGATCGTTGCCCTAGAGGAGACCTATTCTGGTTACCTAGGCGTGGAGTTCATGCATATTTTCAACACGGAGATTCGTAACTGGATCCGTGATCGTGTCGAGAGCAGGTCTCAGCTGGTGAATGACTTACACATTGATGAGTCTCGCGTGCTGAATTGGTTATTTGAGTCTCAGCTTTTCGAGTCATTTTTGGCGAAGAAGTTCCTCGGTGAGAAGCGCTTCTCTCTTGAGGGTGGCGAGGCGACAATGGTCTTGCTGAATACTATTTTAGAAAAATGCCCTAGCTCCGATGTCAGTGAGATCGAGATGGGTATGTCACACCGTGGAAGGCTTAACGTCCTGCGTAACTTCCTGCACAAGTCATTAAGCACATTGCTTTATGAATTCACGCCTAACTACGTGCCTGACCTTGTGGCTGGTGATGGTGATGTGAAGTATCACCTTGGCTATGAGGGTGTGCGTCACTTGCCTGATGGCGAGGTGAGAGTGAGCCTAGCGGCAAACCCAAGTCACTTGGAGGCTGTCAATGCAGTAGTCGAGGGGAAGGCGAGAGCTCGCCAGAGACTCATTGAGGGCGATATTCAGGAGCGTGACAGAACGGTCACAGAGGAGCACCGTAAGAAAGTGCTGCCGATTCTGCTTCATGGTGATGCTGCTTTCGCAGGTCAAGGTTCTGTAGCCGAGGTTCTCAACCTTTCACAGCTACCAGGATACCGCACTGGAGGCACAATCCATATCATCGTCAATAACCAGATCGGCTTCACTACGATGCCTGAGGATGCTCGTTCTTCGCAGTATGCGACGGATGTGGCTAAGATGATCGAAGCACCTATTATTCACGTTAATGGCGAGGAGCCAGAGGAACTCGTCTGGGCTGCCGTGGTTGCCCTTGAATTCCGTCAGAAATTCGGCCGTGATGTGGTCATCGATATGTATTGCTATCGTCGCCACGGACATAACGAGGCAGACCAGGCGGCCTTTACTCAGCCACATATTTACAAGAAGGTCGACGCACGTAAGCCGATAGGTGATCTTTATAAAAACCGTGTAGTCGCCGATGGCACACTGACACAGGCTGCCGCTGATGAGGTGGAAAACAACATCCGGAATCAGCTTGAGGAAGGCTACTCTAAGATGGTCAAGCACATGGAAGCTGGTGAGAGAGACGCCTTCAGCGGCTCGACTGCCCAAGCCCAGCCTGACTACACTCATGATCCAGTGGATACTGGTATTTCTAAGGATGCGCTGCAGAAAGTCGGTGTCGTGCTGACGAGCATCCCTGATGGGTTCAACCTTCATAAGACCCTTGCTAAGCGCTTTATCCCGCGCCGTATAGAGGCTCTTCACAATGGTGGTCCTTTTGATTGGGCCTTTGCTGAGTCACTTGCTTGGGGCTCACTTCTCGTAGAGGGTAATCCTGTGCGTTTATCAGGTCAGGATGTCCGTCGTGGCACATTCAGTCATCGTCATGCGGTGTTCTATGATTCAGAGACGCGTGAACGCTACATTCCGCTGAAGAATCTCGCTGATAATCAGGCTAAGTTCTGCGTTTATAATAGTCTACTATCAGAGGCAGCTGTTCTCGGGTTTGATTATGGTTACTCACTAGGAACGACGAATATGCTCATCATGTGGGAAGCCCAGTTTGGTGATTTCTCCAATGGTGCGCAGGTGATTATTGACCAGTTTATCGCCTCTGCTGAGTCGAAATGGCAGACTCCAAGTAGTCTAGTAATGCTACTTCCGCACGGCTATGAGGGGATGGGGCCTGAGCACTCAAGTGCTCGTCTTGAGCGATTCCTCCAGCTTTGTGCTGAGCAGAACATTCAGGTGGCTAACCTGTCGACTCCGGCGCAGTATTTCCATGCATTACGCAGACAGAAGAAGCGCGCATTCCGTAAGCCTTTGGTGCTTATGACGCCTAAGAGTCTACTTACTCGTCCTGAGGCGATTTCTAAGGAGGAGGACTTCCTTGAAGGTTCTTGCTTCAAAGAGCTACTCGCTGACGATAAGAAATTTAGCAATCCAGATGATATTGAGCGCGTTATTTTCTGCTCAGGAAAGGTCTACTACGATCTTGCAAAATACCGTAATGACTCTGAGATCGATAATGTCGCAATCATCCGTGTGGAGCAGCTGTATCCATTCAATGAGCCGATGCTCCAAGAGCTCATCGCACCATTTAAGAACTGCACCAAGTGGGTGTGGGCACAGGAAGAGCCGAAGAACATGGGTGCCTATAGCTATATAGCTCCACGTCTCTCTGAGGAGCTCGATGCGCGCATTCGCTACTCAGGACGTAAGTCTTCATCAAGTCCTGCTGCCGGGTCTAAGGCACAGCACGTGCGCGAACAAAACATGCTCATCGAGCAGGCGTTCGAGGTCTAAACAAACATTTTTCTACATTATTTAAAACACACATACTACTATGGCTACTGAGGTAAAAATCCCGAATGTTGGTGAATCAATCACTTCGGCAAACGTTGCAAACTGGCATCATGCTGATGGCGACTTTGTTAAAAAAGGTGACGTTGTCCTAACGATCGAAACAGATAAGGTGTCCAATGACATCGAAGCTGATATAGATGGCACACTCCAGATTCTCGTGCAAGAGGGCGAGGAAGTAAGTATTGGCACTGTGGTGGCAAAGATTTCCGAGTCAGCTAATCCTGCTGGCGCGTCGAGTGAAGCAGCTCCAGCGGCATCAACTCCAGCGGCATCAACTCCAGCTCCTACAGGTGAGGAAAAGGTCATCGAGATTACTGTTCCAGCAGCGGGTGAGTCGATTACCTCTGCTAACATTGGCCAGTGGCACGTAGCGGATGGTGCGGTCGTTAATAAGGGTGATATTCTCGTTACTCTTGAGACCGATAAGGTTTCCAATGAACTCGAAGCTGACGAGAACGGTGTGTTTAAGATCATCGTTCCTGAGGGCGAGGAAGTCGATATCGGCACGCTTATTGCCACACTCACTGTCGGTGGTGCTGCATCTGCAGGCACTCCAGCTCCAGTAGCTCCTTCTACACCTGCAACTCCAGCAGCAGCTCCTCCTAAAACATCAACAGCTGCCCCCGCAGCAGCTAAGTCAGCTCCAGCTGTAGCAGCTTCGCCTAAGGCTCAGTCTTCAGCAGGTAAGCCTGATCTATCCGTGACTCCTAGTGCTGGCCAGCGTGCTGGTCAAGCTGTCGATGAGGACGGCGGTCGCACGACTCGCACGAAGATGAGCATGCTACGTCGTAAGATCGCTAGCCATCTTGTCGGAGCACAGCAGACAGCGGCGATTCTTACGACCTTCAATGAAGTCGACATGACGGCCATCATGGAACTTCGCAAGCAGGTTCAGCCTCAGTTTATTGAGAAACATGGCTGTAAGCTTGGATTCATGTCCTTCTTCGTGAAGGCGGTGGTGCAGGCACTTAAGGATGTGCCATCGATCAATGCTCGCATTGACGGCACCGACATTATTCAGAATAATTTCTACGATGTAGGCTGTGCCATTGGCACAGATAAGGGGCTCGTTGTTCCTGTGCTACGTGATTGTGATCAGAAGGGCTTTGCTGAGATCGAGCAGGACATTCTCGATTATGCTGGTAAGGCTAAGGATGGTAAAATCCAGCTTGCTGACTTGCAGGGGGGCGTATTCACCATTTCAAACGGTGGCGTTTATGGCTCGCTATTGAGCACACCGATTCTCAACCCACCACAGAGTGGAATTCTTGGAATGCACACCATCCAGCAGCGTCCTATGGCCGTCAATGGTGAGGTCAAGATCCTACCAATGATGTATCTAGCTCTCAGCTATGATCACCGCCTTGTTGACGGCAAGGAGGCTGTTACATTCTTGATCCGTATCAAAGACTGCTTGGAGAACCCAAGCCGCTTGATGCTCGAAATGTAAGTGTTATTTCGCGATGGAATACCTGTTTGTTTTCCTCAAAGGCTTCGCCATGGGTGCGGCCAATGTGATACCGGGTGTTTCTGGCGGGACGATTGCTTTCATTACGGGGGTGTATGATCGACTGATTAATGCACTGAAGTCATGCGATATTAGCGCGCTTAAGTTGATTTTGACGGGGAGGTTTGCCGACTTTGCTAAGAAGATCGATTTGTGGTTTTTAGTCTCACTGGGCTTAGGGGCTGTGACGAGCATTCTGACACTGGCTAAGGTGCTCAAGCATGCTTATGTAGCTTACCCGATCTTGGTCAGTGCTTTTTTCTTCGGGCTTATCCTTGCTTCGATCTTCTCGGTAGCGCGTATGGTGAAGCACTGGGGCCGTAGAGAGGTCGTGGCTTTATCCATAGGCTTGGCGATAGCGGTCGGGCTGTCATTTCTTAGTCAGGCAGCTGAGAATTCTAATCCCTTCTACCTCGCTGTCTGCGGGGTGGCTGCGATGTGCAGCATGATCATCCCAGGGGTCTCAGGTTCATTCATCCTGCTGCTGATGGGCAATTATAAGCTCATCATGCTCAATGCTGTCGATGATCTCAGGCAGTTTCACTTAGCGGAGGCTCTCCCCGTGCTCGTTCCTGTAGGTATCGGTGCTGTTATTGGCCTTGTCGCTCTTTCGCACGTATTGAGCTGGCTGTTTAGAAAATACCATGACGTGGCGGTTTCTCTCATTACCGGCTTTGTCGCTGGTTCATTGGTGATTATCTGGCCGTGGAAAGAGCCAGTTTACTCAGCAGATTTCCCTGATAAGGTCATCACGTGGAAGCGTATGCTGCCGGCGTTAGAAAGCTCTACTAGCTATGCTGCCTTATGGATTATCATCGGCATTGCACTCATTGTGGTGATGGAGAAAGTGGCGAAGAAGCCAGCTTAGATAGAGCTCAGCTAGTCAGCTAGCTATCCACTGATCACTCTAGGTGCGACTGGCGATGGCTTCGCCGATGAAGTTAAGAATCTCTTTGCGACCCAATCCTTTTTTGGATGAGGTGGTGAACATTCTAGGTAAGCCAGTGCAGAATTCAGAGAGTGCTTCGGTAAATAATTCGATGTTTTTCTCTACGGCTCCCTTGCTGCTTTTATCCGACTTGGTGAAGACGATGACGAAGGGGATCTTGTAGTCGAGTAGCCAACTGATGAACTCTAGGTCAAGTTTCTGCGGCTTATGGCGTGAGTCAATGAGGGCGAATACGCAGCTGAGGTTTTCACGTTCGACGAGGTAGTTGGATACAAATTCATTAAACTTATCGCGATCACTCTTGGCTGCCTTGGCGTAGCCGTAGCCGGGAAGGTCGACGAGGCTCCATTTATTATTAATGAGGAAGAAGTTAATAAGCTTGGTTCTTCCGGGGGTATTGGAGACTACGGCGAGGTCTTTCTTGTTTGTCAGGGAGTTAATTAAGGATGATTTGCCAACATTGGATCGACCGATAAATGCAAATTCTTGAAGATCAGATTCGGGGCAGGTCTCGAAGTCTGGTGAGCTGGTCTCGAAGGTGGCGGATTGAATTTGCATGGGTGTTATTTGTCTAGGAATGAGGTGGCTGGCAAACATTAAAAAATCCTAGTTTCTCGGTGAATAAAAACTAGCTGTATCGTTGCTACAAAGGGGATGCCAAGCAGGTGGCTGGGGCTTGTCTCTAAAGGGCTCGACTTTCGAGCAAAAGGAGATGACTTTATCCACGTCGAGCCATTGTCATTAAGGTAATCAGGTCGATAAATCTAACCATTCATGAGCGCCCCAGCACCTAGTAACGTGAGTAATTCACAGCTTTCTTTTAAGAAGGAAGCCTGGGCGACCTTACTGCTTTCTTTGCCTTTGATGGCAGGACAGGTAGGGCAAATGCTGATGTCGCTGGCTGATACGGTGATGGTGGGCAAGGTGGGCGTGGTGCCACTGGCGGCTGCGACTTTTGCTAATACCTTACTAATCGTGCCGTTTTTATTTGGAGTGGGCTTGCTCGTGGCTATTCCCGTGCGAGTATCCCAAGGGCGCGGTGCGAAGCGCGATAAGGACGTGCGCGGTGCCCTCAGGCACGGCACATGGGTGGCTGTGGGCTTGGGTGTGCTGGTGATACTGATCACCTTGTTACTACTGCCTATTTTGGGTTGGTTTGGCCAGCCAGAGGAGGTTGTGGATGCCGCCCCTGTTTATTTGACTCTTTGCGCTTTATCGATGATTCCTGCATTTGTGGCGATGACTTGGAAGAATTTTGGCGATGCGCTTAATCGACCTTGGATGCCGTTTTGGATATTGATGGCTGGGGTTGGGGTGAATGTTTTTCTCAATTGGGTATTTATTGATGGGAATCTCGGGGTTCAGGCAATGGGGCTCGACGGAGCTGGGGTAGCGACACTGCTATCACGCACGATAACAACCCTTGTCCTGTATTACTGGCTAACACATGCCAAGGGTATCAAACAATGGGCTCCTAGTGCTCTAGGTAGATGGTGGGGTAGGTGGCATGGCGAGGAGTTTCGCAAGATACTCAAGCTGGGTGTGCCTATCGGTTTTCAGCTTGTTTCTGAGATTATGGCATTCTCCATAGGGGCGGTGATGATCGGTTTCTTTGGGGTGGTGCCCTTGGCTGCGCATCAGGTGGCTATTATCTGCACCTACACGGCGGCTATGGTGCCTCTGGGTATCGCCATGGCTCTGGTGGTAAGAATGGGCGAGGCGTCTGGAAATTTCGTCACTGGTAGAAAGCGTGTGATCTTACTCGGGGGCTGGGGTTTTAGTCTGCTGTTTACGGCTATTCTTACCGTTGCTTTTATCTTTTTTGGGCAGTGGATTTCATCATCGATGGTGGCTGATGCTGAGGTGGTGGCGTTAGCGGTGAAGCTGGTGTTCATCGTGGGTGTTTTTCAAATTGTTGATGGTATTCAGATTGTTTCTTGCTCCGCCCTGCGTGGAATGGGGGATGTCACTGCTCCTGCGTGGCTAGGGGCTCTTTGCTACATCGGTATCGCTGTGCCATTGAGTGGGATTTTGGCCTTCGGCTTCGATATGGGAGCAGAGGGTGTCTGGTGGGGAATTGCATGGGGCTTGGCGATTGCGTCAGTGCTTCTAGGCGTGCGAGCATGGCTGATTGCTGGGCGCCATGAGGCGTGATTGAGCGTGGTGGAGGTCGTTTTTAATTGCGTTTAGCGCGAACATAGAGCATGATATCTCTATCTTGATCAAAAAATTACTAGGTGACCAATACTTCAATCATGAAGGAGGTAACCCTAACCTGCGAATTCGCCCAAGAGCCTTTGTTAGCTTGGTTAGCGTTTTGTTAGGTTCGTATTTGATTGGAGTAGCTCCTCGTAAACTAGTGGGTGAGTGGAGTGCTCTTTTTTGTAAAATTGTCATGCAGCCATTAATAGTGGTTTGCTGCATGCATACGAGGGGCGGCCATCTGCCTGCTCGTCTATCCGTCGACCACTTGTTAGAAACCCAAACCATAAAGCTATGATTGAACCCAAAAACCGGGAAGAAAAATGCTTGGTGAGCCCAAGTGAAAATGAAATGAATGTAAGCCCAGCACCAGCTAGCTCGACGACTTCTAAGTCGACTAAGCAAGGTGCCCAGGCGCGTATCCGAGAGTTCGGCATTCAGGCGCCCTCGAAGACGGGCAAGAACTTCGTCCTCGATACTAATGTCTTACTTCACGATCCGGGGTGTTTGAATCGATTTAAGGATAATCACCTATGCATCCCCGTGGATGTGCTAGCAGAGCTCGACCGATTTAAGGGCGAGCAGTCGGAGCGCGGGGCTAATGCGAGGCAAGTCCATCGAAGGCTCACTGAGGTGTTTGCCGCTGGCGATACCGTGACCGGAGGGGTGCCGACTGATGGCGGAGGAACGGTGCGATTGATCATTTATGACCCTGATTTCTGCGAGCAAAATTCAGCTGAGCTGAGGCAGTTCTTACGCGTGTTTCCCGATAGGGAGCTCGTTGATCACAGGATTCTGGCTGCGACATTACTACTGATGGCGCACAATCCAGAGTCGGTAGTGCTCGTTACCAAGGATTTAAACATGCAGCTGAAGGCTCGTGCTGTAGGTATCGAGTGCGAGGACTATCTGAGTGATAAGGTAGATCCTGTAGAGATCACGAGCTACGCACTGCACCGTATCGATGTGGATGCTCTTGAGCTTCAGCGATTTGCCAGCTCGGGCGAGTTGAAGTTGGAGGAGCCTAGGTGTGCAGGTGTCGTGCTTAATCAGTATGTGCTACTGAGAGCAGGTGAGAAGCAAACGATGCCAGCTCGCCTAGATGCCGAGGGGAAGTTCGTCAGGCTACTTATTCCAGAGGTGCTGCGTATCCCCGATGGGCATCATCTGAAGCCGCTTAACCTCGGTCAGAAGTGCTTGATCGATGCGCTGCTTAATCCAGATATTTCTATCGTGACAGTCTACGGACAGGCTGGAACGGGTAAGACTCTCGTGGCTGTGGCCGCTGGCCTGCATGAGATGTTTAATCGGCGCTATAATGGTCTTACCGTTAGTCGTCCAGTGGTTTCTATGGGAGATCAGCTAGGATTTATTCCGGGGTCATTGGATGATAAGATGCGACCATGGCTCCAGCCCATTTATGATGCTCTCGATCTACTGATGCAGCCTTCAGGCCCGCAAGGCCCCCGTAGGAAGCATCAGAAGAAGGCAGATGCTGAGGGTAAGTCGAGTAAGCCTTACGATGAGCTCATAGAGAGAGGGATGATAGAGATCGAAGCCCTTTGTTACATACGAGGCCGCTCGATTCCTAATCGCTTCTTCATCCTCGATGAGGCTCAGCAGCTTACCCCTCAGGAGGCAAAAACAATTGTAACGCGTATGTCCCGTGGCTCGAAGCTCGTGCTGGTAGGTGATCCTGCTCAGATAGATAACCCCTATGTCGATAGCCGTAGTAATGGCCTAGTCTATACGAGGAATCGTCTGAAGGGCCAGGAGTTTGCCTCTCATGTGACACTATGCCGAGGTGAGCGAAGCCCGCTTGCCGAAGCTGGAGCTCAGCTGATGTAGTGGCTACTTTTTAGAGTTAGCTTTCTGCTCCTTAGTTGTTGTCATCGTTGCCTCTCTCAGCCAGTCGGTGTGAAGTCGCTTCATCGTCGCGAGCCTTTCGGGGTATTGTGGTGATAGGTCGTGGGCTTCGTTATGATCTTGGGCGAGGTTGAACAGCTCCCACTTGGCATGGTAGAAGACAGCCTTCCAGTCGCCATCGCGCACCGCGCCTCCTTTGCTCCATTGCAAAATAGGGGAGAGTTACGTGAGAGTGATTGTTCTTCGAGGGCTGGTAACAGGCTGACACCCTGCATGGGGGTGATTTCCTTGTTGTTGATGCTCGTCGGGTAGCTGGCGCCAGTGAGGTCTACGAGTGTGGACATGATGTCGATGAAGTGTGCTGGCTCGTGGTAATAGGTAGCTGGGGTATTCACTTTACCTGGGAAATTGATAATGAAGGGTGTTCTAATACCTCCCTCATGTGAGTAGTTTTTCCAATTCCGTAGCGGGGTGTTCTGCACAGTTGCCCAGTTCTTACCGACAGTTTCATAGCTTGCCAGACTGCCAAGGTCGTCGACGAGGATGGAGATGATGTTAGGTTTGGTAGGCGTGCCGGCGAAGCTGGGGGCGAGGGTGATGATGAGCCAAAGAGTGAGGAGATATTTCATGAAATACTGAGTGTGGTAAGGTCTATGCGCTGCAAATGATCAGGGGATAAACCTTTCTGCAGTTTCAG
>JALZUH010000181.1 GCA_023301645.1 Akkermansiaceae bacterium | reverse complement strand
AACTTCATCATTGTGCTCATCGTATTAAAGAAATTCGCATTCGGCCCTATTCAGGCCATGCTCGATCAGCGCTCTGCCCGCATTTCAGAAGGCGAAGAGAAGCTCAAGCGCATCGAGAAGCAGCTAGCAGACAGCGAGAAGGAAACACAACTCGCCATCGACAAAGCTAACTCAGAAGCCCAGCGCCTCATCGCAGAAGCGCAAGAAAACGCTACTATCTTCACTGAGAAGAAAGCACAAGAAGCTGTCAACTCAGCTCAGAACATCCTCGCTAAGGCTCAAGAAGCAGCCAAAGCAGAGCAAAAAGCAATGCGCACAGAGCTCAAGCAAGAGTTCGGCCGCCTTATCGCATCGACTACTGCCTCAGTTACTGGCAAAGTCCTCAATGATGACGACAAGAAGCGCATTAACGAAGAAGCTCTCTCCAGTGTAGAGGCTTAATTCCTCCCATCCTTTTCCAATCCATCCTAGAATCTTAGAATCGTGAAAGTCTCCAAAGATGCTGCCCGCACAGCCCGCAGAATATTTCGCCTGTGCACGCCTAATGGTCAACTTAATGAAGATCATCTGAAGCAGTCATTTGCAAAGATCATCGAAAGTCGCCCTGCGAACTTCCGCCAGATCCTTCACGAACTTCAGCGCCTCACTCGCTCCGACGTCGAAAGCCGCATCGCGAGCATTGAAAGCGCTACCGACCTCGACATTACTGAGCGCACACGCATCGAGGACAACCTCAAGCGTCAGTATAGCGACGCCCTCACATTCACCTACTCCGTTGACCCAACACTTCTTGGCGGCGTCAAAATGCAAGTAGGCGACGACGTCTGGGACGGCAGCGTAAAGGCACGACTCGAAAAACTTACTGAATCCCTCTAAAGACATTCTATTTCTCATACCGATCAAACGATCACATTCATTTCAAAATAACTCGAACACTTCAAACTAACTAGCCATGAGCAGCATCCTACAGGAACTTGAACAACAAATCGCAGGGGTTTCATCATCTGTGCAGAAAAGCAACGTCGGAACAGTCCGCACAATCGGTGACGGTGTCGCCATTGTAGAAGGTCTTAGCGACGTTTCACTTAATGAAATGATCGAGTTCCCTGGTGGACTCGTCGGACTAGCACTTAACCTTGAAGAAGGTCAAGTCGGTGTCGTTCTCCTCGGAGACTACCTCAGCGTAAAAGAAGGTGACGAGTGTAAGACCACTGGTAAACTTCTCTCTGTGCCAGTAGGTGAAGCTCTCCTCGGCCGCACCGTAGACGCACTTGGTGCAGCTATCGACGGCAAAGGTGACATCGAAGCATCCGCTCAGTATCCAGTAGAGAAAATCGCTCCTGGAATCATTAAGCGTGAATCAGTTTCTGTTCCTGTTCAGACAGGTATCATGGCCATTGACGCAATGGTTCCAATCGGTCGTGGTCAGCGTGAGCTTATCATTGGTGACCGTGGCACAGGTAAGACTACCATCGCCATCGACACCATCATCTCACAGGCGAACCAAAACCGCGCTGCCGAGCAAGGCCAGCTTAAGGATCACGCCCCACTCTACTGTATCTACGTTGCTATCGGGCAGAAGCGCTCAAACGTAGCAGCCATCGCCAAGACTCTCGAAGACGCAGGCGCCATGGAATACACAACAATCGTTGCAGCAACTGCATCAGACCCTGCTACTATGCAGTATATCGCACCTTACACAGGATGTGCTGTTGCTGAATACCTCATGGACCAAGGCAAAGAGTGTCTCATCGTATTTGATGACCTTTCTAAGCACGCTGTAGCCTACCGTCAGATGTCACTCGTTCTCAAGCGTCCTTCAGGTCGTGAGGCATACCCTGGTGACGTTTTCTACCTTCACTCCCGTCTTCTTGAGCGTTCTGCACGTCTTTCTAAGAATGCAGGTGGCGGCTCACTTACAGCCCTCCCAATCATTGAAACACAGGCTGGTGACGTATCTGCATACATTCCAACTAACGTGATTTCCATCACCGACGGACAGATTTTCCTCGAAACTGACCTCTTTAACCAAGGCATTCGCCCTGCGATCTCAGTTGGTCTTTCAGTATCCCGTGTAGGTGGTGCTGCTCAGACGAAGACCATCAAGTCAGTAGCTGGTTCTACGAAGCTTGACCTCGCTCAGTTCCGCGAACTTGCAGCATTCGCTCAGTTCGGATCTGACCTTGACGCATCGACTCAGAAGAAGCTCGATCGTGGTGCACGTATTGTTGAAGTGTTCAAGCAGAACCAATACAGCCCACTCTCCATGCAGGAAGAGTCAGTCATCCTTTACGCGGTGCAGAACGGTTACTTCGACAATGTTGAAGTAGACGAAGTCATTAACTTCAAGGCAAACATGGTAGAGTTCTTCCAGACACGTAAGTCTGACATTCTCGACCTTATTGCTAACGAGCATCCTGATCTTAAGAAGAAGTCTCCAGAGGCAATCGAGAAAGTGAAAACTGCTCTCGACGACTTTGTAGCTACTCAGAAGTAATCTCTCTTCTCCTCTAGATAAACAACCACACCAGACCACTCTAGAACATGGCTAACCTCAAGGACATCAGACGTCGTATCAAGTCTGTCAATAACACTGCCCAGATCACCAAGGCGATGCAGATGGTTGCTGCTGCCAAGATGAAAAAGGCACAGAACCAAGCTATCGCTGGTCGTGAATACGCAGACAGAATGAACCTCGTTCTGACTAACCTAAAGGCCAACATGGAGGGGCTTGCCCACCCATACCTTGAGGTTCGTGACGAGGGTAAGCACCTCGTGCTTGTCATCTCTACAGATAAGGGTCTCTGCGGTGGTATCAATACCAACCTTCTCAAGAAGGTTCATAAGGAAATCACCGACGAAGCCGACTACTCCACCGTGGGTAAGAAGCTCAGAGACCAAATCCAAAAAGCAGGTAAGGATCTCCTCGAACATTACTCGCTCGAAGACCCTATCTCTTTTGCTGACGTAAAGCCTATTGCTAAGCACCTCACTGACCAATACCTCAGTGGCACTTACAATAAGGTATCGGTATGCTTCACCAACTACATTTCAACAATGGTGCAGGAGCCACACGTATCACAGCTCCTCCCAATCGACCCTTCAAAGCTTGCTGAAAAGAAAGACTACGAAGGCGTAGGTAAAGGAAAAGTCGGTGAGACAAACACAGCAGAAGCACTCGAAAAGGAATACACCTTCGAGCCTAATGCTAATGAAGTTCTCAATGCACTTCTTCCTCAGTATGTAGGCTTCCAAGTTTATCAAATGATCGTCGAGGCACGCGCATCTGAGCACTCAGCTCGAATGATTGCGATGAATGCCGCTACTGATAATGCCAACAAGCTCGCTAAGGAGCTTAAGCTTGAATACAACAAGCTTCGTCAGGCAGCTATTACCGCTGAACTTCTCGAAATCACTACTGCGATGAAGGCACTTGAGTAATCACTCTCTCACTTAAGCTTTCTCAAAATCATCTAAAATCAACGAGTCATAGACTCACTCTCCCAGTCAAAAAAAACATCTCTCTAATCTCAACGTAATCAAACTATGAGCAACACAGGAACAATCGTTCAAATCATCGGCGCGGTTGTCGACGCAGACTACTCTGCAGCTGACAACCTTCCAGAAATCTACAATGCTATCGAGGTCACATACGACCTTATGGGCGAAAGTAACACACTCGTTCTCGAAGTGCAGCAGCACCTCGGTGACGGACGCGTTCGCGCCGTTGCAATGAGCACTACTGACGGCCTTCGCCGTGGTATGGATATCATCGACACAGGTAAGTCTATTCAGGTGCCTGTTGGTGACCAAGTTCTCGGACGTATTTTCAATGTTACAGGTGATCTTGTAGACGAAAATGTGCCTCTTCCTTCTCCAGATAAGCGCTCACAGATTCACCGTGCAGCACCTGCGCTCGTTGATCAGGCAGCTAATGCTGAAATCCTCGAAACAGGTATCAAAGTAGTCGACCTCATTTGCCCATTCCTCAAAGGTGGTAAAGTTGGTGCCTTCGGTGGTGCTGGTGTTGGTAAGACTGTTATCATCATGGAGCTCATTAACAACATCGCTAAGAACCACGGTGGTTACTCCGTATTCGCGGGTGTTGGTGAGAGAACACGTGAGGGAAATGACCTCTACTGGGAAATGATCGAATCAGGTGTTATCTCCGTTGAGATGGATGACAAAGGTCACCCAATCCTCAATGACGACGGCACACCTAAGCTTCTCCCTGGCTCTAAAGTAGCTCTCGTATACGGACAGATGAATGAGCCTCCGGGTGCTCGTCTCCGTGTAGCCCTCTCAGCTCTTACAATGGCTGAGTATTTCCGTGATGAGGAAAACCAGGACGTTCTTCTCTTCGTCGATAACGTATTCCGTTTCTCACAAGCTGGATCAGAAGTATCTGCTCTTCTTGGAAGAACTCCATCAGCGGTGGGTTACCAGCCTACTCTTGCTGAGGAAATGGCCGGACTTCAGGAGCGTATTACTTCTACTAAGAAAGGTTCTATTACTTCACTACAGGCTGTTTACGTTCCTGCGGACGACCTTACTGACCCAGCACCTGCTAACACCTTCGCTCACCTTGACGCGACTGTTGTTCTTGAGCGTGGACTTGCTGAGCAAGGACTCTTCCCAGCTGTTGATCCACTCGGTTCATCATCTAAGGCACTCACTCCTGAGATCGTCGGTGAAGAGCACTACGAGGTTGCTCGTGGCGTTCAGAAAGTGCTTCAGCGCTACAAAGACCTTCAGGACATCATTGCTATTCTCGGTATGGACGAGCTTTCAGACGACGATAAGCAAGCCGTTTACCGTGCTCGTAAGATCCAGCGTATGCTCACACAGCCATTCCACGTTGCTGAGGTATTCTCAAACATCCCGGGTGTTCTCGTGAAGATCGAAGACACTGTGCAAGCATTCCGCGAGCTACTTGATGGTAAGTGGGACGACGTGCCAGAGGGTAACTTCTACATGAAAGCTGGTCTCGACACCGTTTCACGCGACGCCGAGTAAGCCTTTTAGGTGGCTCTTTGCTAAGAAGAGCCACCATCTATTGACTCCACACTCTCTATCTCACTTCTAACGACCCATGATCAGACTCGATATCGTAACACCTGAAAAGAAGGTTTTCTCCGATGATGTAGCTAATGTTTATCTACCTACAGCCATGGGTGAGATCGGTGTGCTCCAGAGCCACACAGCACTAGTCACCCCCCTCGTTCCCGGTGAACTCCGCTACGACAAGGATGGTAAGACATACGAGCTGGCAGTAGGCTCAGGCTTCGTAGAAGCTGGACCAGACAGCATCTCAGTGCTTACCGATATGGCACTCACTGCTCATGAAATCGACGAGACTCTCGCTGAGAAAGAGCAGAGAGAAGCAGAGGAAGCTATTGATAAGCTCGATAACAATGAGGACGCTGAAGAAATCGCCCAGTTACGTGCTACCATTAGCCGCTCGGTCGCTCAGCTTTCATTGAAGAGACGCTAGATCAGCCTGCCCTATCTAGAGTAATACCAACTTCAAATCAAAACCCCCAAGGTGCATTAGGCCCTTGGGGGTTTTTTGTGTGAGGTGGTTGCTTACTAACTAAGTCTGCGGTAACGAGCCCCACATTATCGAATGCTAACACTCACTGCAAGACGGCAATAGCTGCCGACACACAGTGGTTCACATCTATTCTGATACTAACTACTTCTTGTTGTTATTGATCCCGAAGGTATTAAGATTTGCTGGATCGGCCTTTACAGCAGCCACAGCGGCTCTCTTGACCCCCTTGGCATAAAAGATGACCTCTTGCCCTTTGGCCAGGTCGATCTTGATTTTACCGCTATCTAGGGTCTTCACAGCAGAATCATCTACGCCTTCAATACGAGCTGGTTCGAAGTCGAGCTGAAGCAAGCAGGGCTCACCTGCATTACTCTTCACTGATACGAACTGAGTAACGCCTTCTTTCTTAGTAGCACTTATTTCAAAGGCTCCCTTGGCAAGTAAGCCATCAAAGGAGATGTTTTTCCAGTGCTTAGGAACGGCTGGAAATACTCGAATGGTATCGCCCCAGCTTTGGAGTAGCATGAGCTGCATCGAGTCGCAGAGAGATAGAGGCGTCTCTGTCACTGGCTGGACACGTTGGGTTTCCGTATACATCGTGGTGGGATGAATCTCAGCAGGGTTATTCGGGTAGAGCTCCTGCATTCTCATGAACTTATCGAGGTAGTCCGCCGCTAGTTCGCCGTCGGCTTGCAGCGCATACATCGCAGCTACACCACTCCACGAGTATCCAGCATTACCTGTGCCCGGGTAATTAATCCAGTGATCGACTGATTTCTTGATCAATTCACGGTTTTCCACTTGGTCAATATTCACCTCACAAAGCGGGTAAATCATCATCAGGTGGGAGTAGTGACGGTGAGATTGCTCAAAGGGGAAGTCCTTAGCTACCATGTAGCCATTTTCATTCACAGGATAGTCTACAAGACGATTAGTGATGTCTTTCCACTTAGGTAACAAGGGATCATTAATGTCGTAGCGCTCAGTAATATCAATGAGGGTGTTACAGCCCCAGCGGAAGAGTGCTAGGTTAAAGTTACAGTCCTCACCCTGTCCGTATTCAGGTGATCTGGTAGTTGGTAAGTGGAT
>JALZUH010000180.1 GCA_023301645.1 Akkermansiaceae bacterium | reverse complement strand
CCCTCTCCCGCACCTGCTCCCGACTCAGGTCTTGAGCCAGCATTTGGCCCGCCTCGATGAGGACGCTTCGCATGCTTCCCCTCAGCCTTCGGCCGAGTAGTGGTGTCCAGCCCCTCTTTCTCAGCCGACTTCAGCTCATCATTACCTACTTCTGCCTGTAGCGAGCCAGCCACCAACACAAACGCAGCAGTAACCTTGCAAGCTTGAAACATCCATTGAGAAGTATTGGTCATTTTCATCATTGAGATTCTATGTGAAGACATTGTCGTTGAGTAGCAGTATCAAATAAGAGCCAAGTGAGTGAATAAAGATTCATTATTGAGGTTCATTATTTCCCGCTCAAAACAGCCCACTTATCTGCATCAATTAACTACCATTACTAGAACACACTGTTGAGGTTAAAGTTGTAGTATTCTTATTTTTATTTTGTTTATTAGCCCAAATCAGGATAACTCAAACGCAGCGATGCATATAAATGATATACTCAAGCCCAACCAACCTTCATTCTCTTTTGAGTTTTTCCCTCCAAAGAGTGCAGAGTCGGCTAATGCCCTTTATGAAAACATCAAGAAACTAGCATCGCTTAATCCTTCATTTGTAAGTGTTACCTACGGAGCCGGTGGCTCAACAAGAGATCTTACGCACGACCTCGTCGTTAAGATCAAAGAAACGACCCCTACCCCACCAGTTCCACACCTTACCTGTGTTAACCACACAGAAGAAGAGGTCACCGCCACGCTAGAGCGATACGCATCCGTTGGCATTGGAAATATCCTCGCTCTGCGCGGAGACCCACCACAGGGCACGCAGAACTATGACCGCGCCAAAGACGCCTTTCCCTTCGCCTCAGATCTCGTCAGGCACATTCACCAGTTTAACCAATCAGGCAAGCACCCTGACAGCCGAGGTTTCGGCATTGGTGTAGCAGCATTCCCTGAAGGCCACCCTGACACGCCAAATCGCCTGCTCGAAATGGACTACCTCAAGGCAAAGGTCGACGAAGGAGCAGACTATATCTGCACCCAGTTATTCTTTGATAATCACGACTTCCTCGACTTCAGAGATCGTTGCCAATTAGCAGGAATTAACATCCCTATCATTGCAGGAATCATGCCAATCACATCTGCCAAAGGCATCAAACGCATGGCCGAGCTCGCAGCAGGCGCACACTTCCCAGCGAAGCTCCTACGTGCACTCAATCGCGCAGGTGACAATCAAGAAGCCGTCCAGCGTGTAGGCATCCAGCACGCCGCTGAGCAGTGCTCCGGCCTACTCGACGCAGGCATCGACGGCATTCACTTCTATACGCTTAACCAAAGCCACGCTACCCAAGAAGTCTACGCTTCACTAGGGCTTAGCTAGTCCTCAGCCTGACTGAGGAGATCAACACAGCCTGCCTGTGCAAATCACACCAGCTGCTCAATAACGACCCTGCTAACTGGTGCCAAAAACCCCTGCTTGGCAAACTAGGCAAGCACCTGTCTATCAAAAAACTCGCCCTGTTCTTCTCAGTTACTCATTACAGGGTGCTCATCATTGAAGACTCGATCAATATCTCAGGATCATACAGAATGAACCAGACACAAAAAACGAGCTCCTCATACAAAGAGCTCGTTTGATAGAAAAGTCAGGAAAGACTTTTCAACTGAAAAATAAATAGCTGACTAGCAACCGCAGCCACCACCGCAGCAACCGCCACCACCGTCTGCTTCCTGCATGTCTTCTGCCTCAGGCACACGCCCAAGCTCAAGAGTCATACCTACATACTTAGTGATTGTCTTCTGGATATCCTGCAAGCTTTGCTGAGCAGCCATGAAGTCACTGACGACCTCATTCTCTACCAAGCTCTGGCGAGCCTCCTCGAACTGCTTAATTTCAAGCTCAGAAAGCTCTACATTAGCCTGCTGTTTCTGGTGAAGTTGGTCGCCTAGCTCATGGACTGACTGATACTGAAGTTTTGCTGACTCATCACCAAGAAAACGCTCAACCTGTCCCTGAAGGGCGAGGAATTCAATATCTTGAGAAATCGTCTCACAAAGCTCTCTTGTTTTAAGGATCACGTTTGATTCGGTAGCTAACATAGTCATAGACTTCTTATACGCCATACTGACCATTTTGCAACCTTTGTGCTTAATTTTTTCCCCTCAAAAACTACCACACTCCATCCACTACCCTCTAACTGAGCGTAGCCATAAAAAAACACCATATAGCTCGTGTCTGATTTTGACATTACACCCTCCTAGATGCACTATCCACCCATGAGTGACCCCGTATCATCTTCCTCTACCCCATCATCTGGCTCTGAAGCATCTCAAAAGCCAGCACCAGCCAAGAGAAAGCGCGTCAATGTGCGCCGCCCAGACGTCATGGCCCTTGTCCAAGCAGAAGTGGAAAAACACTACCGCTCATCCATCGTCGAAAAACTCCGCGCCAAAGGAGGAGAACTCACCATCGGAAACACCACCATCCGCCTCGCCAAGCAATTCGGCTTCTGCTACGGCGTCGAACGAGCCATCGACCTAGCCTACGCCACGCGTAAAGTCTTCCCAGACCAGCGCATCTTCCTCATCGGCGAAATCATTCACAACCCCGACGTTAACACCCAGCTCCGCGACATGGGCATCGTCTCCCTACCGTGGAAAGAACTCGGTAAAGAATACGACGACCTCAATGCAGAAGATGTTGTCATCGTCCCAGCCTTCGGTGCCCCCACCAGCTTTATGGACAAGCTAGGAGAAGTAGGCTGCCACGTCATCGACACCACCTGTGGCGACGTCATGAAAGTCTGGCGACGTGTTCGCGACTACGCCAAGAACTCAGTCACCTCCATCATCCATGGTAAAGCTGACCACGAAGAAACCCTCGCCACAGCATCCCGAGCCCTCGGCACGAATAAAGACGGCCACTATATCATCATACTCACCATCGCCGACGCCAACATGCTCTGCGATTACATCCTCGGAAAAGGAGACCGCGAAAGCTTCATGGCACAATTCGGAGCCAACTGCTCAGACGGCTTCGACCCAGACATCCACTTTGACCGCGTAGGAGTCGCGAACCAAACTACCATGCTCCAGAGCGAAACCGAAAACCTCCAAGACCTCATCAGAAATGCGGTGCAAGAGCGAGACGGCGACACCGAAAACTACCACGTCTTCGACACCATCTGCGGAGCCACACAAGAGCGCCAAAACGCCCTCTTCACCATGCTTGACACAGAAAAGCAAAAGCCCATGGACATCCTACTCGTCGTCGGTGGCTACAACAGCTCCAACACCACCCACCTCGCTGAAATAGGGCAAGAAAGCCTCCCCACCTTCTTCATCAGCAATGCCAAGTGTATGGAGTCCCTAGAGCAGATCATCCACTACGACCTCGAAAACAAAGCTGAAGTCACCTCTGACTACCCAAGTATAGTCAGCCAAGACCAGCCCATCATCATCGGCGTCACAGCAGGAGCCTCATGCCCCAATAACATCATCGAATCAACCATCGTCAGAGCCCTAGAGCTCCGCGGCATCACCCAAGAAGAGCTAGCTGCCATCAGCTAAGAATCTGGTGAGGGGTGATTTATAGAGCTGGGGGTGCTAGGCGTAATATCCCGGCACAACTAACTCATACAGTAGCTCATACAGCAGGGTATGCTGACGAAAGTCTTGCTAGTAAAAGAGTCATTAAACCAAACTACTCGAAAGGGGCGAGTGGTCATGAGGCTCTTATGAGC
>JALZUH010000179.1 GCA_023301645.1 Akkermansiaceae bacterium | reverse complement strand
CGCTCCTCTTCTAGCCCACCTACGTCACCTGATTCTAGCACACGGTTATTGGGGAACATCCCATCGGCGAGCCAGATGACAAAGACCACCTTCCACTCTAGACCTTTGGCCTGATGGATCGATGAGAGCACGACACTGTTTTCATCTTTTTCCTTCTGCTCTTTCTTATCGTTTTGAGGATCGCCATCGATAGCTGACATCAGCGAGAGCTGCGCGAGAAATTCCAGAATATCCTGATAAACCTCACCATACTCCATCAGCTGCTCAATATCCTGACGGCGGCTCTCGTAGTTATCAAAAGTCACTCGAAGGTAATCATCATACACCCCCTCCAGCACACTAAAGATCATATCAGAAGGGCGAGCCAGAGCACCATCGGGTGCTAGCTCGTCGAGTGTGTGACAGAGCTGCTCCCATGAGTCCTTCGCCTTAGCTGGCACGCGGAATGGTAGCAGCACCTCGGAGAATGAAGTCGGGATTTCTAGACTCACACCTGGTGGCGTCTGCTTCCACGCCAACCATAGATTATCAGCTGTCTTCGCACCCACCCCGGGGAGTAAGAGCACCATTCTCTTAAAGCTCACCTCATCGCGGCCATTGACGACGAAGCGAATCATCGCCGTTACGTCCTTGATATGCGCCTGCTCGAAGAAACGTAGTCCACTCGTTATGACAAAAGGGACATCCAATCTCGTCAGCTCCATCTGCAGCTCCATACTATGGTAGTGAGCACGATAGAGCACTGCGATATCTTTCGGCTCAGTCCCCTCACCGATCAGCTCATCGATCCGCTCAGAGACGAATTCTGCCTGCACGGACGGATCATCGAGTGCGACGAGGGCAGGAGTCATCACCCCACCTGTGCGGGATGCTCGCAGCTCTTTTTCAAACTGCACCTTATTAGGCCTGATAGCCGCATTGGAAAGCTCCAGCACCTCTGGCACAGAGCGGTAGTTCGTCTCGATCTTGAAAATCTCAGCATCTGGATACTTATCCTGAAAGTTCAGAATATTATCCATATCTGCCCCACGCCACGAGTAGATCGACTGAGCATCGTCACCGACCACCATAAGATACTGCTTCTCCCCGACTAGTAGGTCAATGAGATCACACTGCACGCGGTTGGTATCCTGATACTCGTCGACGAGCACATGGCGAAACTTCCGCTGATAGATCTGACGCAATCCATTATCATCCTTCAGCAGCTTTAGAGTCAGAATGAGTAAGTCATCGAAGTCCATGGAGTTCGTCTCCTTCTTCTTACGACGATAAGCCTTTTTTGCATTTTTTATATCCTCTCGCCACTCTTCTAGCTGCGGGTATCGCTCATCGATAATGAGATCAAGATCCTCATAAGTATTCTCAGCCAAGCTAAAGATAGAAGCCAGTAAGTCAGCCTTGGGGAATCGACGCCCTTGAGTATCGATATTAAGACCCTTCACCACCTCATTGATAATCGACTTCTGATCATCACGATCCAGAATAGAAAATGACGGGCTAAATCCTAGCTCGTCAGCATGCTTACGAAGAATACGATTACCAATCGAGTGGAACGTGCCACTCCACAGTGAGCTCATATCCTGAGGCACCAGCTCATTGACCCGATCGACCATCTCACGAGCCGCCTTATTGGTGAATGTCAGCAAAAGAATATTCCCAGCATCCACCCCTTGGTCGAGGAGGTAGGCCACACGGTGAGTCAGCGTGCGTGTCTTACCGGAGCCAGCCCCTGCAATGACTAATGCGGGCCCAGGCTTAGCACTCACCGCAGCAAATTGCTGCTCATTAAGCTCCGCCGCATAATCAATACCTGACTTACCCGGGCCAGCAGCTGCTTTACTCGACTTTAACTTATATTCACGTGCCATGACTAGATGGCAATTTAGCAAAAAAGCCAGCGATGTAAAACCCTAGTATCCAGTCAGGCGGTATTATTAAGTAGCCCTTTTACAGAATTCTTTAGCCACCGCCGAATCGCTGACAGAGATCGTAGACGACTCTATATGACGACCTCGTAGTGCTCTGAGATATCATGGAGGATACTATCGCGACGCTCTCTGGCGTGTTCTAGCACTTTGGTCTTGAGGGAGAATCTAAGTCGCTCAGAGGTGGCATCACCCTTATGCACTGTCAGGTGGCACCACCAAACACCACGATTATTCCATAAGTGGTGATTAGGGTTTGTCCCATTCATGCGGAGTGCGAGTCGTGTTTTACTTCTAGCCATAATCGTTGAAATGAAATTACAATCACTCTGCGCAGCACTCACTTCACTAGGTGTTTCATCGCCTAAGCATTTTACTAAAAAACACTAGATAGATGAAATCAATGAAATGGTCTTACTCCCACGAAGTGAAATAAATCCACCAACATTACAGCATGTCTCATTCCAAGTTGGCAAAAACGCCAACTTCACCCCCCTTAAATATACAACACAATCATGAATCCCATTCATGAAACTTCACCCCACTAGCTAGTTATGATAAACTCAGCCAAAACCCTCTCGAGACAATATCTCTAAATAATACCGAGAGCTTCCTCGACCCGATCTAGCAGATCAGTCTCTGTGCCGCAGGATATACGAATCAAGTCTCGCTCAACTCCACAGCCCTCTACCCACTCGAGCTCATCATAGTGGGCTAGTAGCGTATACGGACAGGCGAGGCTGAACTCCATCCCTAGGCTTGGGCCTTTGGACACTTTGAGAGCATCGAAAAACTTAGCTGATTTCTTGCGGTTTTTTAATACAAATGAGATCAATGCTCCGTAGCCACCATCTTCACGTCTGAGCGTATCATAAAGCTCAGGAGTGGTGAATTTAGGATACCAGACTTTTTCAATAGCAGGATGTTCATTGAGCATTGCTGCTACTTTTTCACCATTGGTATTGCACTGCTTCATACGCTGCCTGAAGCCGCTGATATTGCGTGCTAGCACGCGAGCGTCTGAGGCGAACATACGAGAGCCTTCTGGGCAGTCTGCATCGAGGATCTCTCGGAAGTCAGAGTAGAATGGTGAGCTTTTACACACAGTGAGCTGCCCTGCCATGACATCGCCCTTACCCGAGACCCACTTGGTGAGACTTGTCGAGATCAGGTCGGCATATTGGTCGAGCTTGATATTGAGCACTGAGGCGATCGTATCGTCGATGATGAGTGGCACCCCACCTTCGCGGCAGGCCTTAGATACAGCCTTGATATCGACGGTTCGCAGCAGTGGATTACTGGGCGCTTCACAGTAGACGGCGGAGAACTCTCCCTTGGTGATACGTCTGAGCGCCTCGTCAAGAGACTCGCCCATCGCTTCATTCAGATAAACTACGCCATTGCCAAATGAATTTTGAATCTTAAGCGTATCTACATAGGGGAACTCTAACTGGAGAGTCTTCTTCCCCGGTCTGATATTAGAAACAGCACGAAAGCTCGCAAAAATGGCAGCCATTCCATTTTCATAAATAAAGATATCCTCTGCTGCGTAGCCACCAAATGCGGCAATACGGCTGCGCATACTCTTCGGGTTAAACTCGGCGACCTCTTTATGATCGAGAATATTCTTCGCCTGTCGGCTACTCACGATTTCACCCGTATAGCGCCAGAACTCCCTAGCAACGGGGTAATCCTCCTCGCTGACGATAAGTGCCTGCAGTCCTTCATAAGAGGCTATTCGAGAGGCTGAGCCACTGCGTTTTTCAACGAAGCGCTGTGCTCGCTGCGCGATATCACGAGAGGTAAATAATACGACCTTTGAGCCAGTATCAGCCAAGGCCTTCGTCGCCTCTGAGAAAAGCCTCTCAGTAAGAGGATTCAGGAAAAATCGCGGGTAGCCAGCGTGAAGTCGGCGTATGACCTTCTCCCTATTTTCCTCATAGCCGATCACAGAGTCCCAAGTAGGCAAGCACACTGAGCACGCGTGCTGCGTATCAGGCAACGGCGTCCCTAAATCAGCATCGCTACATGCAGGGTCTGTTTTTAAATCTCTCAAAGCTAGGGCTTCAGTCCGTCATTTAGCTCGAAAAAGCAAGCTGATATAGTGACACCCACTTCAAAAGCCCGGCTAAACCTTAATAAATAAAACCATAGTAGCAGTCATAATCATCACTATTTAAACGAAGCCCCCCCCATTACCGACCAAGCACGAGAGTAATAACCCATAAGAGCCAAGAGATCAAAAACGCCCCCTTGGCCATGACAACAAGGGGGCGATCTACACATTAATGAAAAGCATCACACATACTTCACTAATAAGATATTATATACCGACGAATACACCATTAGGCATCTGCTTGTAATCGGAGTGGTTAGATTGACATATTTTATTCCACAGACTGAGGTATTGAGCACCCTCCACAGACATCTCCAACATGACCTCACCCAGCGAGTTATAGCACATCATTACCGAGTATTCTTGTTTACACTTTTTATGCTTATAGATCCTCAATGCATGCACAGCCATAGCATTGATATGAAGAGTGTGGCCTTTACCTGTCACATTAATATGCCCCTCCGAAAGCATAAGCTCACCTGGCACCCACTGACAAGTCATGCCAACATGCTTTGATTTAATTTGAAACTCCACCTCCTTACCTGAGGCAGAGAGATCAGCGAGGACTCGGCTCAGAATGTGCGTTTCTACAGAAGACATGATGCGCTCCGCCCTAGCAATACAGCACGGGCAGTTATTAAAGGCTGGCATCATCTTGTTTCTTTGCAGCATGAGCTGCTGAACCGGAATTCCCCCTACTCGATAAGTATCCATCACATCCCAGAATAGACGTTTATCACAATGCCTTGGTAAAAAGTAAAAGGCCAAGCCCCCAGGAGAAGTATCGAAGTCACACTCAAGAGCCGGAGCACTAATCGAAGAATTGTCGAATGCATGCACTGCACTAAGAACATTTTTATTCATCCTCACGCCCTGCTCAGGCCACCATAGAAACCCGTCATTATCTAGTGCCATCCCCGATAAGTCATCGCTCCTTACCGCCATATCAACTCCCTGATTAGAAACCGATATGAAACCACGCCCGAACAAACCGAGCTTTGCATAAAGACTGTCATCCATACCATTGACACAAGTAATTAGCTCATCGCTGCTTATTGGCTGACTCTCTTGCTGATCGGTCGTCGCATCGCACTTACTCTTGGAAGCGCACTTGGCTTGTTGGTCTGTCTTATTGTTTGTTTTCATATTTTTAAAAATGTTCGGTTAAGATTATTCGCAGCTGACTACTTGATCATTACCTCATTTGAGGTTCAGATCCCCGTGAACGTCCACCATCAGAATATCGCCATTGTGAAGAGACGGTTAGCTGTAGTGGACTTGCCCCCAGAATAGTCATCTGCCTTTTATCAGCCTTCGGCCCGACCCGCATGCCGTAGCGAAAACTATCAACATTTAATCCTTTTGGCGTGTCCACGCACTCACCTTATTGATAATGAGTCTCAATAGCAACATAAAAGAAGGGGGTAATTATCGAAATGTAATTTTGAAGCACTTTAAAAGTATCGCAAACCTATATGAAATATAGACATCAAGTGCCTAGACAACATGAAATCTTTACACAAAAAA
>JALZUH010000178.1 GCA_023301645.1 Akkermansiaceae bacterium | reverse complement strand
CGATAGATCAATGAATCTACAATATTAGAAATTCTTTATTTTACAGGAATAATATTCTGATTACGCTCTCCCACCTATAATTGTGCGTCTCTACATTGGAGTCACACCTTTTAACCTAATAGAATAAATAATTATGAAACTATACAAAAAAGCAATCGCGCTATGTGCTTTAGCAGCACTCCCAATGGGTGTTGTTATCGCAGAGCCTACTACCACGCTACAAAACGCAGCAAAAGCAGACACTAAGATCATCAATCTTAATGTCACAGGTATGCACTGAGGCGGTGCATGTGAAAGAAAAGTGCAGTCTGCACTAGCAAAGGTAAAAGGTGTTTCTAATGCAAAAGTAAGTCTTTCTCAGAAAGCAGCAGTAGTTCAGGTTGATTCTAGCGTATCATCTGCAGAACTCATTAAAGCAGTGAAAGCTGCTGGCTTCGGAGCCACTGAAAAGGCAATGGAGAAGTAATAAACTACCATCACGTAGTTTAAGTCTAGCGCCCTCAAGGGTGCTAGCATACTTAACGATAAAAGCACAGCTACCTAGCTGTGCTTTTATTATTGATACCGTCAGCGGAATCGACCCTATGGGTCGCCACCACCGACCTTACTATCTAAATCATTACATATCGCGCACGTATCCCTTGCGCGCCTCCGAGCCTACTTGCTCGCGATCACCAATGCGCTTCTGAGCCCACTCGATTTCTTTCACTAAGGTCTCCACAAGCTCTGGATACTCACTCGCCAAATCAGTTGTTTCTGCAATATCAGCATCGAGATCAATGAGCATTGGCGTATCAATATTAATCACATCTGACTTCTTGACCATTCTAGCCCAGCTCGCCGGCACCACGCCATCATCGACAGAGCGTGGCATCACTAGCTTCCACCTACCCTTACGCACCGCCTGCAAGTGCGTGTGCTGGTAGTAGAATAGCGGACGATCACTAAGTGACTCATCCTCCCCCTCATGTAGAAGCTTAGAAATATCACGCCCATCAATGACGCGATCAGTAGGAATTTCACCACCACTAATGGTCGTAAACGTAGGTAATAGATCCATGTGAGATGCTACTATATCACTCACCACACCCGCCTTAACACGACCTGGAGCACGGATAATGGTAGGAACTCTCAGCCCTCCTTCCCAAGTCGTCGTCTTAGCACTTCTTAATGGAAGAGCACTTCCACTGTGCTCCTTTTTCACCCACCAAGGGCCATTATCGCTCGTAAACACAACATAAGTATCATCATCGATTCCAAGCTCCTTTAAGCGATCCAGCAAGCGCCCGGTATGATGATCTAGCTCCTCAATCACATCTCCATACAAACCCTGCGCAGACTTCCCCTTGAACCCCTTACTCGCACCAAGCTTCGTATGCGGCATCGAATGAGCAAGGTAAACAAAGAATGGCTGCTTGTAATTCTTATTAATAAAGTCAATCGCATCATCGGTATAAGACTTCGTCAACGAACTCATAGCAGCCCTCTTCTGGATCAGCTTATCATTCCTTAAAATAGGAACATGGCTATCGTTACTCGTCGGTGTCCCAAAGAAGTAATCAAAACCCTGTAAATTCGGCATCAACTCAGGGAAATATTTTTTCTGAGAATGTCCAGCTAGGTCCCACTTACCAAATGCTGCTGTTGCGTAACCCTGATCCTTCAGAATCTCAGGGATCAGCACCTCATCAGAAGCAATAGCAGGGTGAACATCCAGCTCTATATTAGGGTTCTTCACCTTCGCGATCTTAATCGGATAGCAACCCGTCATCAGCGCTGCACGAGCAGGACCGCAGATCGTCTGCCCGTAGAAACTCGTAAACTTCATCCCCTCCGCCGCCATCTGATCAATACGCGGAGTCCTAATAACAGGAGCCCCAAAGGAAGCAATATCCTGATATCCCAAATCATCACACAGGATGATAATCACATTAGGCTTCTCCCTAGCGGCTAGGGAAACGCTAAGCAAACCAGGCAAAACACATGCACTCAAGCATGCCGCCTTAAGCGCACCCTTGGTATTCGAGAATTTCATAAACGACATTAACTATCATACGAATCATTTCTCAACTATATTACAAAACCGAAGCATCTACTTCAATGCCCAGTTAAACGTAGTAGCCCGTTACGTGGTCAGCTTGACAATGCCACCACTTTGTGTGCATCAGCCGATCCTCTCACCGCGTGTGACACCGGCTCTGCATGAATAAATTTCATGACCACCTTTGCCTACACCTGCCGTCACACTTGCTCATCATCCCCACTAACGCATTAATCAAATCATTATGGAATGGCTCTGGTATAGTTCTTACTTTCTCGTCTTGATTGGGCTTTCAGGATACGGCTTCCACCGACTCATGATACTGAGCTTATATCTGAAGCATGCGCACCAGCAGCCAGAGCCTCAGGAAGAGTTTGCTGAGCTACCTTTAGTAACGGTGCAGCTACCATGTTATAATGAACTCCATGTCATGGAGCGGTTATTGACCTCAGTTTCAAAGATTGATTACCCGCAGGACAAGCTTCAGATTCAAGTGCTCGACGACTCGACTGATGAGACTACTGAGATTTGTAAAATCGAAGTGGCTAAGCTCATCGAGCGCGGATTCGACGCTGAGCATGTGCACCGGACTGATCGCACTGGCTATAAGGCCGGAGCATTAGAAAACGGCACCACCACTGCAAAGGGAGAGTATTTATTCATCCTCGATGCTGACTTCGTGCCTAATCCTGACGTGCTCCTAAAGACGATCCATTACTTCACCGACGAAAAGATAGGTCTGATTCAGACGCGCTGGGAACATATCAACCGCACCTTTAATGCCCTCACTCGTGTGCAGGCGATGTTTCTTGATGGCCACCTAGAGCTCGAACAGACAGCTCGTAACCGTAGCGGTCGATTCTTCACCTTTAATGGCACTGCTGGTGTCTGGCGCAAGTCCTGTATTGAAGATGCAGGAGGCTGGGAGCACGACACCCTCACTGAAGACATGGACTTGAGCTACCGAGCTCAGCTTAAAGGTTGGAAATTCATCTTTCTTAATCATGTAACTACGCCAGCCGAGCTACCTGTCGACATGGAAGGCTTCAAGAGCCAGCAGCACCGCTGGACGAAGGGATCCATCCAAGTCTGCAAGAAAATCCTCCTCGATATCTGGAAAAGTGACGCCCCCCTCTACTGTAAAATGGAGGCGACAGCTCACCTCACCTCCAACTTCGCCTACCTACTCCTCTTCCTCCTCTGCTTTCTCATCTACCCCAAGCAGCAGACCGAGCTCACGTGGTTTGCCGATCACGGTATTTCAGAGCACCTGCTTAATTTCCCCATCTTCTTCTTCGGTAGTGTTTCAGTGACACTCTTCTACCTTGTCAGCCAGAAATCCGTTCGCCCAAACACATGGATGAAGGACATCCTCTACTTACCCCTGCTACTAGCTCTCGGCATAGGCATGTCAGTCAATAATGCCAAAGCCGTCATCGAGGCGTTATTTAATCACGAAACCGCCTTTGTCCGCACCCCTAAATACGGCATTAACACTGAGAAGCAGGAGAAGAAACCAGCATGGAAATCAAGCCACTACAAGGCCATCAAATCCCTCACCCCCATCGTCGAGCTAGCCTTTGGACTGTTTTTTAGTATCGTAGTCGTCGATAATGCCATCAACGGTAACTGGATTGCCACCGTGCTACTCTTGCCCTTTCCGATAGGATTCTTCTACACCTCACTGAGCTCCATCAGCCAGCAGCTACCAGCCATCTTGGCAAAAAAGTAGTATGACACAGTCTACTTGTATTGTTCTTACTACTCCACACTCAGGCGACTATTTTCCAGAGTCAGCAGCCTAATGACCGGTCTTCGCTCTCTATCTAAATAAACCACCAAGGTGCAGTCAGCTGTGTCCCCCCACAACCCCCAGCCATCATGCCCTTCGCCTCACCGCTTACACTCATACTCATCGCCTCGCTATTGGGTCTATTCTCAAGCTGCTCATCAAGCCCGCGTCCATGGGGCAATCAGGTTATCGTCAGTATTAAAGACCAGAAAATGGCACTCTACAGCCAAGGTGTCGTAAAAAGCGTCTACCCCGTCTCAACATCCAAATTCGGAATCAGCAGTAGAAGAGGCAGCAGACACACACCCCTCGGCCAGTTCGCCATAGCTCGTAAGGTAGGTGGTGGAGCACCATCTGGAGCAGTGTTTAAAAGTCGTCGCCGCACGGGCGAGGTTCTCCGTCCCAATGCCCCAGGCAGAGACCCCATTGTCACCCGTATACTCTGGCTAAGAGGCCTAGAGCGCAGTAATAGTAATACCTTCGGTCGTTACATATACATCCACGCGACACCTGAAGAGCGCAACATTGGCCGACCTGCTAGCTATGGTTGCGTGCGTATGAAGTCCCGTGACATCATCCACCTCTACAATCAGCTTCGCATAGGATCACGCGTGACCATTATACGCGAATCACTTCCGTTCCAATAAGGCCGTAACTTTCCCCCTGCAACTCACCCTATAACACCACGCAATGAATAGCCTAATGAACAAAGCTGGAGAAAAACTGCCTATATCAGAATTTTTCTCTCCATCAAGCTTGACACGAAAGCATATCTAGGTAGTTTCACCGCCCAGAGGTAACCTGTATCACCACCTCCTCCATTCTCAAACTTAGACTTAGTCAACCATGGCCAATACTCAATCAGCTCTTAAGCGCGTCCGTCAAGCTGCGACCGCAACCGCACGTAACAAATCACTCACGACTCGTATGAAGAACGCTCGCAAGCAAGCAATCACTGCTGCTGAAGCTGGTGACAAGGACGCTGCTCAGAAAGCTTTCCAAGAGTTCACTTCAACTGTAGACCTCTGCACGAAGAAGAACATCTTCCACAAGAACAAAGCTGCTAACCTCAAGAGCAAGACTAACAAGCAGGTAAAAGGATAAGCTCAGCTTCATTTACATCTTTTCAAAAAAGCGGCTCCGTTTACTCGGCGTCGCTTTTTTATGTTTTGTTATCTATTGATTTCCACATACCCTTTTCAAGAACCATCTACTTCCGACTACTATGAGCGCTACACCTGAAAATACATCAAGGGGCCAAAAAGCCAAAGAAATCGCCAATAACCCTGAGCGATATATGGTATGTGAAGGCTGTGACTCCATCGTAGGATCAGCCACCACCATCTGCCCGAACTGCCACGGCTACCGATTTGACAGCGAAGCTAGCAGAGTCATCGAGCAAGCAGTATGGCTTGGTGCGCGTGAGCAGACATCGGTGACAGCTGAAGACCTTAACTAAGAAACCGTCTTACGCCCCCTCACCCACACCCTCCTCTATCCTCTCAAATGAGTAAGCAGCAAATCGTCGAGCAGATCACAGATCATCTTCAGGCTCAGCTCAACACCATGACAGAGGCAGCACGTGCCAGTCATGACGCCTCTACCGGTGATGAAGCCAAGGCGGAAAGCAAGTATGACACCCGCGGACTAGAAGCATCCTACCTAGCTGACGCCCAGGCTGAGCAGTGCAGAAAACTAGAGCACTCACTCCACACATTCAAATCCCTCGCCTACGAAGACCTCCCTGCTGGATCAGCCATCGAGCCCAGCGCCCTCGTCGAAACCGAGCTCAATGGCACCATCGCCTACTATCTCCTTACCCCCTGTGCGGGAGGTATTACCATCGAGCACGAAGGATTCGACCTCACCACACTCTCACCAGAAGCGCCACTTTACCAAAACCTGCTAGGACACCACATCGGCGAAAAGCTCGACCACCCACCTGTCCTAATCCTCGACGTGCAATAATCCTCACACACTATTCCCCAACCCATCTATCCCACACACTCTACCATCATGAAAATCACCGAACAAATCACCGCTGAAATGAAAACAGCGATGAAAGAAAAAAACAAAGTCGCCCTCAACACCCTACGCGCACTCAAGTCCGCCATTACCAATGCCACCATCGACAAATCAGGCATCGACGGCCAACTTCCTGAAAACGAAGTTATCAACATCATTCGCAAGCAAATCAAGCAGCGCCAAGACTCCATCGACCAGTTTGAAAAAGCAGGCCGTGCCGAACTCGCAGAAAACGAAACTGCAGAAATCAGCATCCTCGAAGGCTACCTACCCACACCGCTCACTGACGACGAGCTCACAGCCATCGTCGAAGCCGCCATCACCGAAACAGGAGCTGAGAGTAAAAAAGACATGGGCAACCTCATGAAAGTCCTTCAGGAGAAAACCCAAGGTCGCGCCGACGGCAAAAAGCTCTCACAAGAAGTCATGAAACGACTTTCCTAATATCACCCAACCTCGAAACCACTGTGCCCACTCATCTCACCGCCATCATTGTCGCCGCTGGCTCCAGTAGGCGCATGGGCTTTGATAAGCTACTAGCCCCACTAGCGGGCAAAGCCGTCTTGCAGCGCAGTATCGAAGCCTTCCACCACTGCCAAGACGTCCGAGACATCATCGTCGTCTGCCCACAAGAGCGCTTCGACACGCTAGATATGGGGCACCTCAGCAAGCCACTACAAAGAATCGACGGAGGCATCGACCGCCACGACTCGGTAGCAGCTGGACTAGAGCACCTCCTGCCCGACACCCACTACGTCGCAGTCCACGACGGCGCCCGCCCGCTGATATCAGGCACCCAGATTTCCAAAGTCTACCACGCCGCCACCCAGCACCGAAGTGCCGCCTCAGCGCGCCCTGTCACCGAGACCATTAAGCGTGCCACCCCAGAAGGCATCGTCACCGAAGCTCTCGACCGAGAAAACCTCTGGCTCATGGAAACACCACAAGTATTCCAATCCACCCTCCTACTGCGAGCATACAGCGAAGTGAAAAGCAAAGGTGAACGCGTCACCGACGAAGTATCCGCCATGGAGCTCATCGGCCAGCCCACCCACCTGATCAGCAATGACTCACCCAACCTAAAAATCACCTACCCACACGAAATCAAGCTTGCCGAACAACTCCTCGCATAGCCCTTGTTACCCCACAAGGTAATCATACTTGCTACTTGCAACATGCCCCAAACCGATAGAAATTAATACCATGCCCATACGGGAAAAAAACACAGAACGGATCGCAGGACTCTTCATCCTAATAGGACTCCTAGCACTTGGTGGCCTGATCTTCCAATTCGGTCGATTTGACGATAAGTTCCAGGGCAACTACGAACTCTTCGTCGAGTTCTCTGACACCGCAGGTATTATTCAAAACAGCGAAGTCCGCCTCCGAGGAGTCAAAGTAGGAAAAGTAGCCACTGAGCCAGAGCTGCATATGCGTGAGAATAGAGGATACGTCCTCATGAAAATGAGCCTCCAAAGCCAAGTCAAGATCCCTAAAGGATCCACCCTTCGCGTAAGCTCATCAGGATTCATCGGTGATAAATTCATCGAAATCACCCCCGCCCAGACCACCACTGGCGAAGTCTACCAACCCGGCCAGACCATCATCGGCACCAGCACAGGAGGCCTCGACGCCATTGCCAATGACGCCCAAGACATCATCAAAGACACCCGCGAAGTGATGCAAGAAGTCACCACCAGCATCGACAAGCTCAATGCCAGCCTCGACTCTATCACCACAGCCACCCAGAACATCGACCGCACCATCACACGGGTCAACGACGACTTCCTCACCAAGCAAAACGCGAGCGAGCTCAGCGCCATCCTCACTAATTTCCGAGCTGCCTCAGCCGAGCTCAGCCCTACCATCACCACCGCCAGAGAGACACTAACGAGCATTCAGAAATCCACTGAACAAGCACTCAGTAATGTCCCAGATGCCGTCAAAAGCATCGACCAAGCCGCGGCCAAAGCCTCCAAGACCATCGACGCACTCCAGAACAAAGACGGGCTACTCGGCACCCTCACCCAAGACACCGAAGCTAGCAGTGACGCCAAGGACTTCATCAAGAACATCAAGCGCTACGGCATCCTTCGCTACCGTGACGACAAGTCCCCAGAAACAACTGACCCGCGCAATAAATTCCGCGGTAGCCGTCGCTAGCAAATCCGGCATTTCAGCCCTCTTCCACCCCACCACCTCTCAGCCATCATGTCCTCACTCCACGAAGAGCCCACAAAAGAAGCTACCCAGAAAAAGGCAGCTACAGAAACCTCCAGTAAGACCAGCCAAGACACCTCTTCACCCTGCGCCACTAGCGAAATACAGGAGCCTAAGATATACCTCCTGCCCAATCTCATGACAGCAGGAAACCTCTGCTGCGGATTCTTTGCCGTTCTCACCATCTTTCAGGGCATTAATATGGAAGAATTCGCCAAAGCCTACCCCTACTACCAGAAGGCCATTCTCCTCATCTTCTGCTCATGCTTCTTCGACCTACTCGACGGGCGCCTCGCACGCATGGGAGGACAAGAATCCCCCTTCGGTCAGGAATTTGACTCCCTAGCTGACCTCGTATCCTTCGGAATGGCACCCGCCCTCCTCGTATCCAAGGCCGTCCTCTTCAATCTCGACGGAAACATCGGCTGGACCATCGCCTTCATCTACCTGCTCTGCGGAGCCATCCGCCTAGCGAGGTTCAACTGCCTTGCCAACATGCCCAAGAAAGCGGGAGCCTCCATGGACTTTAGAGGTATCCCCATTCCCATGGCAGCTGGCTTCATCGCCTCCATTACCTTCCTCCTCATCGACTTCAGTAAAAATGACAAAGGCAGCGACCTCGGAGTATGGAACTACATCCTAGGAGCCGTCATGCTCGGCCTCTCAGCCCTCATGATTAGCAACCTCCGCTACCCGAGCTTCAAGAAAATCGACTTCCAGACCCGTGGTAACTTCCTCGCCATCATCATCGGCGCTATCCTCATCGCCATGCTTATCAATGAGCAAACACGCTGGTATACACCCACAGCCATCTTCTCCCTCTACCTCATCTACGGACTCGCCCGCCCCATCATCTCCAAGCGCTGGCGAAAGAGTTTTGAAGAAGCCGTCGACGGCGTCTAAGGCACTGACCCTCAATAGCTCGTCCACCGATCAAAGCTATTGACCTCATCAGTATTTAAGTTAGCTTAACTATCACAGTTAGCAAACATACTAACCACATCACCCATGCACGCCCTGAATACCTCACCACACCGCCCCCTCAGTGTTCAGGTCATCGGCAGAACACTGCCACTCCTTGCTGGCATCCTCTGCCTACTCTTCATCAGCTCACCAGCGCTAGAAGCACGGAAAGTCTCACGCGTCATCATCGACGCAGGTCACGGCGGCCACGACCCGGGAGCTGGCAAAAATGGCGTTGAAGAAAAGAAACTCACCCTCAATGTCGCACTGCATCTAGAGAAGCTACTCAAAGCCAAGGGCATTCCCGTCACCATGACCCGAAGTAACGACACATTCATATCCCTCGCCAAGCGCGCAGAAATTGGAAATGAATACTCCAATGCCGTCTTCGTCAGCATTCACTTCAATGCCAACAGAGACGCCAGAGTCTACGGCGTAGAAACCTACTACTACGGTAGCCAAGGTCGCAAACTCGCCAACCACGTCCACTTGCGACTCCTCAGCCATCTCAAAACCCGCGACGGGCGTATTCGCCAGCAAAAGAACTTCGCCGTGCTTAATCAAACCAAAAGCACCGCCATCCTCGTCGAATGCGGCTACGTGAGTAACACCAGTGAGCGTTCACGTTGTAACAGCTACGCCTACCAATACAGCTGCGCTAAAGCCATCGCAGACGGCATTTGGGCGTATAAGACTTACAACTAAGCCTCCCCACCACCCTTACTAGCCACCGATGTATGACATCTCTGGCTTCTGCACACCAGTCTTCATCGAAGAGCGCAGCTCTGAGTAGCGATCATCTCTACTCGCCCAGATAGAAGCCACCATAGCGCGCACCTCCTCGGCACTAGCGCCACTTCTTAGCAGTGTTTTGATGTCATGACCCCTAGGGGCAAACAAACAGGTAAATATCTGCCCATCAGCAGAAAGCCTAGCTCGATTACACCCCTGACAGAACGGCTGAGTCACCGAAGAGATAAAGCCAAGGTGTAGATCC
>JALZUH010000177.1 GCA_023301645.1 Akkermansiaceae bacterium | reverse complement strand
CACCAGCGAGCATACAGGTGCCCCAGCCTTGGAATGAGAGGTAAGTCCATCCGTCGTAGAAGTAGGTTTTGCTATTGGCTTGTGTTGCCGAGATAACACCAGCAGTGCTGAGCTTCTGGGTTTCTATGTGGATTTGTTTTTGCTCTACCGTTCTGAGATCTGGCTGGGAAGCGAGAGGGGCGATGGGGATGATGAGCTTGCTGTCGTAGTGTGGTGTCGATGTCAGACTAGGTGCTAGCATGACGAAAAGACCGAGTCCGAAGAGGCCAAATACGATGGACGGCACGCCCGCGAGGTTGAGCATGGCGAGTCGCACGGTCTTGGTAAATACGCCTTTGCGTGCGTATTCATTGAGGAAAGTAGCGGTTGCGATCCCCGTGAACAGGGCGACGATCATACAAATAATGACTAGGCAGGCGGTTCCCACCATAGGGCCAAGAATACCTCCACCTGAGTAGGAGTGGGTGTGCTCTGAGGTGGTTTTGAATGCCTGGCTTTGGCTATTTGCCACATTGAGGGCTTCGAGGTCTTCGGTATCGACTCTGATCTCGGTGTCCTTGGTGAGGGTGAAGCTGGTGTAGGCGGCTTTTTTCTCAATGGCTGTAATGTCAGTGATCTTGAGGGCTGGGTTGTCGGCGACGAGCTTGGTGAAGTCTTCTTGAGGGAGGGTTAGATCGATGGGCTTCTCGCCATTGACGACGATGGAGCCTTGTTCGAAGTTATGCTCGCTGGCAGCTCCTTGGCTGGCCAAAATGGCGAGTGCTTTCGGGTGGACTTGGTATTGTCCAGCTGGAAGGGAGAATTGATGGAAGCTTGATGGCACTGGCACTCTAACCTGCTCTTTGACAGGGAGGGTGCCTTTTTCTTCTTCGTCAAATGCTGCGTAGTAGGCACTTGAGCTGACTGTGATCGTCTGGGTGTGAGGGATGACGGTGAGACAGATTTTATTAGGCTCATCATCGGGGAATCCTTGACGCATCTGAAAGACAAGGTCGGTGGGCACGAGGGCGTCGTGTCCTGCCTTGCGCAGTGAGTATTCACCCTTTTCAATGGTGACTTGGTAATTGGTGAGTGAGACTTCCTTGAGGGTAATCTCAGCGGGGAGAATTTCAGGGGCGAGTTTTTGGACGACTTGAAAGTCGGGTGATTTAAGGCTGATACTCTTATCACTAGTGAGAGTGAATCCCATTGGGCTAGTGAGGTCACGCTCTTTGTAGATCAGGCGGAACCCAGGATTGTTTTGCTCAAGGTTCTTGAGGTAGCCTTCGCCGATGATGGACTCTGGCTGAAGCTTGAAGCTTGTATACTTAAAGACTCGTTCGACTTCTTTTACGTCCTCGATGGGGAGTTCTTGGTAATTAGAGGCGATGATGTTTTTGAAATTCTTGGTAGGGATTTGGATGTTATTAGCGGCTTCAGTGTCTACGACAGAGAGCGTCTGTGGTTTTTTAAGGATGAAGCTCCAGCCTTTTTGCATCAGCACGGGGGCTCCCTTGATGATGATTTTCCCAAAGATCGTCATCGCACAGATGATGATACAGTAAGTAGCGAGCACGAAAAATGAGTATTGAAACTTTTCAATCTTGCTGTGCTTTCCGTTTTTTTTGCCGAAAGGGTGAGATCTTTTAGTAGGACTAGCCATGATGGTTATCGGGTGACTGGTTATCGGGTGAGTTTTTTCAGCACATTCTGCGAGATATAATTCAGGCTGAGTGCAATGGTAAAGAGAACGAGGCCTACCATGAAGAGTGCACCCCAGTGGAGTGAGCCTTCATCGACTTCGCCGATTTCTTGGGCAAGGATCCCCGTCATCGAGTGAGCAGGGTCAGTGAATGCTTCTGGAATGGCAATGCGGCCACCCATGACGAGTAGGACAACCATGGTCTCGCCAACGATACGTCCGAATCCTAGGAGCACGGCGGCGATAATGCCAGAGGCGCAGCTTGGTAGGATGACCTTAATGACGGTTTGTAGTCTTGTGGCGCCGAGTGCTAGTGATGCTTCTTTATAAGACTTGGGGACGTTATTGAGCGCGTCTTCACAGAGAGTGAAGATCGTAGGCACCGACATGAGGGCTAGAAGTAAGCTAGCATTGAGGATGGTGAGGCGGCCTTCTACTGGGAAGCCAGGTATCCATGAGAGCATGGGTGATTGCGAGTATTCTTGGATGATGGCTCCGAGAACGACAACACCGAAGAATGCGAGCACGATCGATGGGATAGCACCAATGAATTCGATGAAGGGTTTGATGAGGTTTTTCTCTGTGCGAGAGGCGAGGCGATTGACATAAATGGCTCCACCTACAGAGAAGGGAACGGCAATGAGAATGGCGGCGATGGCGACAGCCACTGAGCCAGCAAGTAGCGGGAGAATACCGTAGATGTCCTGCCATGAGGAGTTGGTCACCCACTTGGTGCCAAAGAAGAATCCTGTGATGGCTTCTGTCATGGGGAATGCCTTGGTGTGATCCCAGTTTTCCATCTTCTGGCGCTGGGTCTTGAAAAGTGTGAGGATGTCTGCTTCGAGTTCTTTGACTTTGCTGATTTTACGGGCAGCGATTTTTGATTGAAATTCGCTTTCTGAGGGGGTTTTGGCAAAGCCTGCTTGATTGCTCTCTATCATGC
>JALZUH010000176.1 GCA_023301645.1 Akkermansiaceae bacterium | reverse complement strand
GGTCAGGTGGCTTTTCTTGTTTCGGAGAATCTCTCAGGCTTGCACCCACTGGTGGCAAAGAGCCCTCGCATCTTCCCCGTTGAGGTTCCTCTACCAACGACGGGGGAAATGGAGTCAGCCCTGCATGTATTGGCCGGTAAGAACCCGCGCGTTTTAGCGAATTTTAAAGATAACTACGCCCAGCCAGCCAGTAAGCTTACTGGTGCGACACTTAGCTCCGTTGAGCTGCTCCTACTGCGCCGCGAGTATGAGGGGACACCACTCGAAGAGGTCGATCTAGCAAGGCTGAAGCAGTCTCTCGTCGAGCGCGACTGCGGCGGGCTCATTGGCTTTATCGAGCCAGATAGGAATCTCGACCAAGTCATCGGTCTCGATGGTGTGAAAACTTGGCTAAGACAGGACATCGCACTATGGGGCAAGGGGGACTTAGAGTCGATGCCTATGGGTTATCTCTTTTGTGGTCCAGTGGGAACAGGGAAGACCTATCTGGTGGAGTGCTTGGCAGGTGAGGCCGGCGTGCCAGTGGTCACGCTGAAGAATTTCCGCGACCGATGGGTCGGTAGCACTGAGGAGAACTTGGAGAAGATCTTCTCTCTACTTCATGCCTTGGGCCGCTGCATTGTCTTCATCGATGAGGCAGACCAAGCGCTGGGAAGTCGCGAAGGCGGCTCTGGTGACTCAGGGGTGTCTAGTCGTGTTTACTCGATGATGGCGAAGGAAATGTCTGATACCAGAAACCGTGGAAAAATCCTCTGGGTGCTGGCGTCAAGTCGACCTGATCTCATCGAGGTGGATCTGAAGCGCCCCGGTAGAATCGATGTCAAGGTGCCACTCTTTCCTACGATCAATGAAAACGAGGGCTGGCTGCTATTGCGCGCGCTTTGTAACAATAAGGGGATCGTGCTGGATGAAGATTCCGAACTTAAGGAGCAAGTGCCAGAGCTACTTACCGCTGGTGCCGCAGAGGCTATCGCTGTCAAGGCGAGACGACTCATGGTGACTGGTGAGCTAGAAGCTGAAGCAGCTCTCAAGGCATGCCTAGAGGGGTATCTGCCGCCTATTTCACCAGCTGTCATTAAGTCACAAATCCAGCTCGCCGTCGACGAGGCGTCTGATCTTTCCTTTATCCCTGAAATATTTCGATAGCAGGGGGCTGGCTCAGTGGTTGGCTACGCCTTTTGGGCCTTCCATTCTGCCACTTGCTGACGCACGTTTTCAATACTTGGTGCACCGGGGTTGGTGCGTGCGGCGAGAGCGGTCTGTAAGCTGAATACATCCTTGGCGTCGGCGCCATAATGCTCGGAGATCTTGGTAAGGTCGAGTTCGTCGAGAGGTGTTTTCGTCTCGACACTGACTGCGACTGCTTGACCGACGAGCTCATGGGCTTGGCGGAAAGGGACTCCGTTTTTTACGAGGTAGTCAGCGAGGTCAGTGGCAAGTAGTAGCGGGTCAGAGGCCGCTGCTCTACATGTGTCGACATTGATTGTCATGTCTGCGATCATCTCGGTATTGACTGAGAGTGCTAGCTTGAGCGTGTCAATGGAGTCAAAGAGGGGTTCTTTGTCTTCCTGTAGATCACGGTTATAGGTGAGGGGGAGTCCTTTCGCTGCTGTTAGTAGGGCGATGAGGTTACCGTAGAGTCTGCCTGTCTTACCACGAGTGAGTTCGCAGACATCAGGGTTTTTCTTCTGCGGCATCAGTGATGATCCTGTGGTGTGGGCATCTGAGAGAGTGGCAAAGCCAAATTCTGAGCTACACCAGAGGATGAGGTCTTCAGATAGGCGCGAGAGGTGGGTGCCGACAAGGGCCATGGAGAAGAGAAACTCAGCGATATAATCACGATCTGAGATAGCATCCATGGAGTTCGTCGTGACGGTGTCGAAGCCTAGCTCTTCAGCAATCTGGTAGCGGTCGAGATTGATCGTCGATCCTGCTAGTGCGCCAGAGCCTAGGGGGGAAACATTCAGTCGCTTCGAGCAGTCAGCTAGACGTGACTTATCGCGCTGTAGCATCTCTACATAGGCTAGTAGATGGTGACCTACCGTGACTGGCTGGCCACGCTGGAGGTGAGTGTAGCCGGGGATGATAGCATCTGCGTAGTCTTCTGCCTGCTGGAGCAGGGCGTTTTGTAGCTCATTGAGCTGGGTGGTGAGATTTATAATTTCCTCGCGGCAGTAGAGACGTGTGTCAGTGGCGACTTGGTCATTGCGCGAGCGTGCTGTGTGGAGCTTGGCACCGGGGGCACCTATGCGCTTGGTGAGCGCGGACTCGATATTCATATGGATGTCCTCTAGCTCGATAGAGAAGTCGAATTCTCCAGCATCGATTTCAATCTCGATTTCGCGTAAGCCTTTTTCAATGGCTTGGAACTCCTCGTCATTGAGAAGGCCAGCCTTCACCTGCGCTCTTGCATGAGCGATAGAGCCCGCAATATCGTGTTTATAAAGTCGCCAGTCATACGAGATTGATTCTCCGTATTGTTGAACAAGATCAGCAGTAGCTTTAGCAAAACGTCCTTTCCACATGCGGGTGTCTTAGTCTCGATTGCTACGTTTGGAAACTACTTAATGGGGGAGATATTAAAACAAATTTTTGCCTCGTCATCGATACCTACGTTAAGATAGTTTCATAGGATGTTAAAAGGAATGCTTGTGGGGAGCTCGTTTTGTTTATTTGCTTGTGTGCTTTACACAGCTCATGCCGTGCCCACTGAAGAGGTAGAAGTAGCGAATACAAAGGCGGGGAGTTACCACAAGCTACTCCTGAAAAGACCGGATAATGCCACCGTATTTGACCGCTTTGTTAATGCTTGGCTAGATACGGGTGATAAGAAAGAGCTGAGTCGATGGCTGAAGCAAAAGGCGGAAAGTGGCGCGGTAGCGGATCTTAGAGTTCTATCTGCATACTACGAGTATTCAGGAGAAGACATTGAGGCTCTGGAGGTTTTATCGAGAGCGGTGGACAAAGAGCCCGCCAATGCAGAGCTGAGATTTGCCCGTGCCAAGATGTCAGCACGTGCGCTGGCATTTGAAGCAGCGCTGAAAGATTTAGATTTAGCGGCGAAAGACGAAAAGATCGGTATCGAGGCATCTAAGCTCAAGGGCGTTTATTTAGCTAGATCAGGGCAGATTAATGAAGCAGTTACTGCATGGAAGGATGTTATTGCTAGGTTTCCCGCTGACGTAGAGCTGCGCGAGGATCTTATTGAGCTACTTATCGTAGAGGGGCTCTATGAGGATTCAGTTGCTAGTTCTGAGGAGTTAATTGCCATGACGAAAGATCCTTACCTAAAGGTGGTGAGACAGCTGCGCTTAGCCGATATACAGATACTAGCTGGAAAGCGTGAAGAGGGGATAGCTACCTATAGGAAAGTCCTAGACGTTACAGGTGAAGGCACTTGGATAGAGCGTGAGATACTTGCCAGATTAGAAAAAGTTTATCTACGCGAAGATAATGTCAAAGGTCTGCGTGAGCTCTATCAGGAGATTCGTGAGCAATACCCTCGCAGAATTACTATTCAGAAGGCTCTAGCCCAGCAGATGGCAGCTACAGGTGAAATTGATGAGGCGGTGGCACTTTACCGAGAGGTGATCAAGATCACACCAGGCGATATGAAAAATCGCCAAGACTTCATGGCCTTTCTTGAGAGGAATAAGAAATGGGCGGAGGCTAAAATCGAAGTCGAAGAGCTTCTGAAGTCTAGAAAAGGTGACGCCGAACTGTGGCAGAAGCTGGCTCAGATCGAGCAGAGCTTAGATAATAAGACTGGGGTGAAACTAGCACTAGATCAGATCTGGAATCTTAAGAAAAACACTCCCGAAGGAGTAATAGCAACAGCTACTCTCTATGAACAGACTGGGGTGATCAACCGAGCTGAAGAACTCCTACGTGAGGGGAATTCATTATTTGTCGATTCGGATGAGTTGAAAGAAGCTCTAGCTTCATTTCTGATCCAAAACAAAAAAGAAGAGGAGGCGATTGATATCTGGCGAGCTATGGCGAAGGGCGGCAGCCGTGATGTCCTCATGCGCGTTGGGCGCTCACTATCGAGTCACGATAAAACCTCAGAGGCGTTCTCACTGATTTATAACAGAATAGGAGAATTTAAGAATGACGCGCTTGTTTTGGCTAAATTATGTGAACTCACTACTGAGGAGAAGAGTGGGGAATTAGCCTTACCCCATGCCATGACTTTATTAGGGCTGGCAGAGACCCCTACAGACCTTGAAGCCTACATGAGTCTCGTTATTCGAGTGATCAAGACAAGTGAGCAGTCCGAGGAAGTGACTAATGAGCTGACTCGAAAAGAGCCACTTAGTGTTGCGGAGTGCTGTCTCCTTGCAGAGCTCTTTAGTGAGACTGGAGATAGTATTGGTGCGGAAAAATACCTGAAACAAGCAGAGGCCGTCGATCAGGGGCTCCTCGCGAAGTTTTACCAAGTTCACTACAACGAGCGCCACGGTGACCTTGAGAAAGCAATCGCCATGATGGAATCCATTGTCGTATCCCCAGAAGGTCAGAAGACTGTCTACATACGCCG
>JALZUH010000175.1 GCA_023301645.1 Akkermansiaceae bacterium | reverse complement strand
CATCAGGACAGACAGCGACACCTTTACCAGCAGCTAGACCATCAAATTTCAATACCGTAGGATACTGCCCAGCAATGGCAGCGCGTGCTTCCTCGATATTAGCACAGCCAGTAGCTGCACCTGTAGGGATGTTGTGGCGTAGCATGAATTCCTTTGCGAACTCCTTACTCGCCTCAAGCTGAGCGGACTCCTTATGTGGCCCCCAGCATGGGATACCTGCCTTTTCACAGAGGTTAGCAAGACCCTCATCCTTCACTAAGTAGCTCTCCTCACCTGCGATACAGAGGTCGATCTCATGCGAGCTCATCCACTCCACTAGGCTGTGTAATCCGTCTACATCGACAATCTCAGCTAAGCCAGAAATAGCATCACTACCCGGAAAGCTAAAGATTTCACTCTCAACGGGTGACTCCTTCAGAGCGGTGATTAATGCGTGCTCGCGTCCTCCTTTTCCTACAACAAGAATTTTCATGCCGCTCAATGAAGCCAAGCTTACCTCATGAAGCAAGTGTTTCCTCGTTCTTAAAGTATCATTTTTTCTAAAAGCACGCTGACACCCCACCTGAGTCATCATAGTTTAGTATTGCTACCTTAGTATTCTCTCACTAAGTTCCCGCGCGCGTCCGTTACAGGAGCATGAATCTCACCTTAGATTCAACATCGTCACACTCTATCCCACCTTAATCTAATGATTGAAAATATACGTAAATACACAGGCCTCATGGCCGTCGTCTTTATCCTGCTCGCTATAGGATTCCTCTTCACTATGAATGACACTGGTGGCAGCCAATCGGCAAGTATAGGTGGTGCCCCTACCGTGCTACAAGCATATGGTAAAAGCCTCGACCAGCAGGCATACGACCGCATGGGTAGTAGAACACTCCAGTTAGCAAGTGCAGCTGGGCTCAACACCTACATCAACTACCTGATGATCCCTAGAGTCAGAGATCTCCAGCAGTTTAATCAATACCAAGCTAACTACTACAATGTCTCAAGAAGCAGCCTAACAGCCAACGAGATCGACCGCTTCGTAGCAAATCGCATCATCGTCCAGAAAGCCTTCGCTGACATGGGGCTCTACGCCTCAGAGGAAGAAGTATCAGAGGAGATCAAGAGCCTCCCAGGATTCGCCCCAGCAGGTGAGTTTAATGCGAGTGCCTACAGTAACTTTATTCAAAACGGCATTGGCAATCTCGGAATGACCGAAAAAGACCTACGCGAAGTTGTCCGCGAAAGCATCTGCCTACGCAAGTTCGCAAGTATTATAGGCGGCGATCTTCCAGAGACAGTCTCCGCCATGCGCTCACAGTTCGAAGCACAAATGCAGACCGTTACATTCTCCCGTGTCTCCTTCGAGCTTGCTGACTTCATCAAAAAAGAATCACCCGCTGAGCAGGATATCAAGAGCTACTGGGAGTCTCACCAAGATGCTTATCAATCAAACGAAACACGCCGTATCAACTACGTGCTTATCGACGTCCCAACACGCCCAGAAGCACCTCAGTCAGAACTAGCTGAAGATGCCACTGACGAACAAAAAGCTGCTAAAGAAGCCAGTGACAAAGCTGCCAATGCAGCCAAAGCCGAGCAGCTAGCATCTGACGTGAAAGCCCTCAAGCGTGAAATGAACGAGCTCTCACAGACTTTCTACGACCGTATCGATGAGAAAAAGCCTCTTGAGTTCGAAAAAGTCATCGCGGAGCACGGCAAAACCATCGTCAAGACAGCGCTCTTCTCAGAACAGCAGCTACCAGCTGAGCTCAGCCAATACAACAACCTCCGTGGCTCAGTCAATCAGTCATCATCACTTGCCAATGCCATCTTCGAACTATCTCAGTCCGATGATCCCTATGACCTCATCTCTGATCCACTTCCAGTAGGTGCTAATGGCTGGATTATCTTCACCCTCGAAGAAACAGTAGAGCCAACTCTCCTCAGCTATGAAGATGCTAAGGAAGCGGCCCGCACTGACTTCGTCGCAGAAAATGCACGAACTCAGCTCAAAGAAGCAGCGCAAGAGGCTCACAAGCAGATCACTCAATCAATCAGTGATAGCCAAACATTTGACACCCTTGCAAAGCAACAAGGCTACACCCCTATTCAGATCGGACCATACTCCATCATCAGCACACCTCCAGTAGGTGAGCCTAGCTACCGTGAGCTTCACCAGACAGCAGCATCGCTCAATCCTGGTGACATTTCAGAGGTCGTTGACGAGCTTACTCGCTCCTACTTCATCCAGCTCACCAGCCGTGAATTAGAAACTTCAGAAGAGAATGACACTCGCATTCAGGCAGCCGTAGATCAATCAGCTGACGCCATGATTCCATCTGTGTTTATCAACTGGATCAACCATCAATACACTGAAGCTGATGTCAAGGGGCGCTCAGGAGAGCAGTAAGCCCTCCGCAGGCTATTGCCCTATTTCCTATTAGTCTCTCTATTTACCCCTTTGTTACTCGTCGTATCCTGACGCCACCTCAAGCTACCCTATGTTCTACATCTCAACTGCCATCGACTATACCAATGGAGCGCCGCACATCGGACACGCCTATGAAAAGGTGCTTGCCGACGTCATCGCGCGCTACCGTCGCCTCGCAGGTGATGAAGTCCACTTCCTCACTGGTGTTGATCAGCACGGCCAAAAAGTTCAGCAAACAGCAGAGAAAGAAGGTGTCAATCCAGCTACCTTCGCGCAGAGAAACACTAAAAAGTTCATCAAGCTCTGGGACAAGCTCGACGTCAAATACGACGGCTGGGCAGAGACCATGGACGAGCGCCACAAAGCATGCGTTCAGAAGATCCTCAGTAAACTTCACGCCGAAGGGCAAATCTACAAAAAGCAATACAAAGGCTACTACTCCATCCGACAGGAGCAGTTCCTCACCGATAAGGAGCGCGACGAAAATGGTGAATTTGGCGCAGAATGGGGCGAAGTCGAAGAACGCGATGAAGAGAACTACTACTTCAAGCTCAGCGACCACGCCGACTGGCTACGCAGCCATGTAGAAGCGAGCGAAGACTTCGTCATCCCCTCTTTTCGTAAAACTGAAGTGCTCAATGCCATCGAGCGAGCCTCAGACACCGACCTCTGCATTTCTCGCCCGAAAACCCGACTACGCTGGGGTATCGAGCTACCATTTGACACAGACTTCGTCACCTACGTCTGGTTTGACGCATTGATTAACTACATATCATTTGCTGGCTACCTCGCAGAAGACGGCAGCGAGCTACCTGACTTCTCACAAGTATGGTCCACACAGGCCAATGTGCACGTCATAGGTAAAGACATCCTCGTCCCCTCGCACTCTATCTACTGGCCATGTATGCTACACGCCATCGGTATTGCTGACGAGCAGATGCCCTCACTACTCGTGCACGGATGGTGGAATATCAAAGGCGAGAAGATGTCTAAATCCATCGGCAACGTCATCGACCCGACTGCTCTTGCCGAGCAGTTTGGTAGCGAAACACTACGCTACTACCTCGTGCGAGACATCATCACCGGTAAAGACTCCGACTTCGATGCCGACCGCCTCGTCATCACCTACAATACTGAGCTCGCCAATAACCTAGGCAATCTCTGCAACCGTGCGCTCAATATGAGCAAAAAGTCACTCAATAGTATCATGGAAGTCAATGACTACGATGATGAAGACTCAGCAGCACTCAGAAAATCTCTCACCGACGCCATCGCGGGCTACCGGTCTGCAATGGACAACTACGACACCGCGACAGCACTCCAAAAGCTCAATGAGCACGTCAGCTTCTGTAATGGCTACGCTGAGCGAAATGAACCGTGGCAACTCGCCAAGGATGAAACCGCCCATAACCGACTAGCTACTGTGCTCTATCACATGGCAGAGAGCTGCGCCCACATCAGCGTGCTACTCTCACCTGTAATCCCTGAAGCATGTGCTAAGATTCAGAGCCAGCTGCGTCTTCCAGAGCTCGCCGATAAGAAACTCTCCGAGCTAACATGGGGACTCATCCCCGCTGGTCACGAAATTGGCAAACCCAAGCCGATCTTCCCGCGTATCCAGCTCGAAGAGTAACATCAAAAAAGTCATTATGGGGCAGTAAGAGAAGAACCCTGCGCCCAGCTATCAGCCTACCCTAAAACTCGTTATAAGCCTTACTGATAATTTCTAGTAAGGGAGGGTGAACTCTTGGCAAGGCTGCTACCAGAACTCGGTCGTGATACATATCAAAGGGCTCTCCACGGTGATTGGTTACAACTACACCATTCTCTTCCAACATTAGTAGGGCAGCAGCCACATCATAGGGCTGTAGCTCTGTTTCCCAGAACCCCTGAATCCAGCCGGCACTCAGGCAGGCGAGATCAATGGCAGCACTACCGAATCTTCGTATACCCCGTCCCAGCTGCATCACTTCAGGAGCAGCCTGCAAAAAGCTCTCCACCATATCTGGTGAACGGTAAGGGAAACCCGTCATAAACAAAGCATCAGCTGCCTCTCTATTAGGCTGATCTGGTGTTATTTGCTTACCATTAAAAAACACCCCTCCACCCCTGATACAGGTATAGATATCGTCAGCATACGGCTTGTAGACCACGCCCAATACAGGTTGCCCCTTTGCTACCAACGCTACCGATATGGCAAACTGCTCCATACCGCTCAGGTAGTTCGTCGTGCCATCCAGAGGGTCGACAATCCAGACCAAGTCCTGCGAACCGCTCTGGCCACTTTCTTCGCCAAAAAACCCCGCACCACTTACAAGTGGCAGTAACCCCTGCTGCAACTTCTTCTCCGACTCCACATCCACAAAAGAAACGATTTCGCGCACCGCCTTCTGTGAATCAGCGCCCTCAGGCATCGACCTGAAATACTTCATCTGGAAAGCACCTACCTTTTTAACAAGAGCAACACAATACTCCATCACCTCTCGCGATATATTCATCGATGTATGCTGCGCTCAAAGCCAGCCTATGAAAAGACTTTACTCGATGCTTAATCTATTCTATCAAAACCCTCTTTTGAAAATACTCAGCCATGCCTTAAAGACGATTGAGCATCCTCTCAAACTAGAGGAATTAACTATAACCTTCAATTAATTGATTGAAAACTTAAAGAGATCGACTTCAAACCCACCCGAGCTAAATACGGTCAGCGCCTTATTAACTGTTAATCGTAATTAACTGTAAAAAGGCCATAATACCCAATAAATACCCAATAAATACCCAATAAACCTATGAAAAAAACTATACAACTCATTACTGCTTTTGCATTGATGTCTGCTGCACAATCACATGCCTCACTGGCACTCTATGATTTTGCAAGCGGCTCATTCGACAGCGTAGACACCGATACTGACACTACAGCTGGCGCACTTAGCGTAGGCTCTGGACTAACCCCTTTCACTAATGATGCCGCAAATAGCTTCGATGGTGGGCCCTCACTAGGTGGATCTCTAGCAAATTTTGGCTTTAGCACCAATGGTAGCCTTGCAACAGCTATTAGTAATAATGATTACATTAGCTTCAGTCTTGATGCTGGAGCGAATACTGTTGACTTCACCCAGCTCACTTTCCAGTTGAGAGCTAATGGTGGAGGGGCTAATTCAGCAAATGAATATGCCGTCTTTTCTGACATCGGTGGTTTTACACTCGGAAGTGACATAGCCAGCGGTGCTCATAGTGGCGCCGCAGATTTTGAACTTCAGACACTCGACCTAACTAGCCTTACCAATGTAACGGGCGAGACTGAATTTAGAATTTACCTATTTGGTGCCAATGGCGGTGGAGCAAACTCTGCTACCATTTATGATAATATCGACCTTCAGGGAACAGTAACAGTGGTTCCTGAGCCAACATCAACAGCTCTCTTAGGGCTAGGTGCTTGCGCGCTATTTCTTCGTCGTAGAAGAGCCTAATTAAAGCTTAAATCTTTTAAGTTCTTAAAAGTTCAACCGCAGTGGTTTATACCGCTGCGGTTTTTTACGTCTACTGAAGCGCTTCAGAGCATATACCAGTAACCCAATGAAGCCTATGAACAAGGCTCTAATTACGAATGTCAGTTAGGCAAGACGAAGCCAAACTACGCAATCTCAGTGCCTGTCGTTACCGCTTCCTCACGGAATGCAGCGAGCAACACACGAAATAGCTCACCAGGTGTGCCGTCACCAATCGGTCGGTCATCGACCTTCACTACAGGGATTACCTCTGCAGCCGTTCCTGTCAGGAAGCACTCGTCTGAAGTGTAGACATCATAGCGAGTGATCGTATCCTCGACGATCGTGATATCAAGCTTCTCACATAGGTCAAAAATCACACTGCGTGTAATCCCGTCTAGTGCACCGTCTGAAATCTTTGGTGTAATGATCGTGCCGTTTTTGACAATAAACACGGTATCTCCCGTGCATTCAGCAACGGTGCCTTCCTCATTGAGCATGAGACCTTCCATCACGCCGGCTTTGATACACTCCACCTTTGCCATGATGTTATTGAGGTAGTTCAGAGACTTCACCTGCGGGCTAAGTGTGGCGTGACTCGGGCGGCGTGTAGAGCAGGTAATGAGCTCTAGGCCATTAGCATAAAACTCCTCTGGATAGAGCTGGATAGAGGCGGCAATGCAGAACATTGACGGCTTTTCACACAAATATGGATTAAGTCCAAGGCCACCACTACCGCGCGTGACTACGAGTCTGACATAACCGTCGCTAAGCTTATTAGCACGAATGGTATCACGAACAATGTCGCACACCTCCTGCTCAGTCCATGTCATCTTGAGGAGAATAGCACGTGCCGAGAGGAATAATCGCTCAATGTGCTCTTCAAGTCGAAATACACGACCGTTATAAAAACGAATCCCCTCAAAGATACCATCGCCATAGAGCAAGCCGTGATCAAACACAGAAATTTTAGCATCTACTTTGTCTACTAGCTCACCATCGAGCCATATGATTTGAGAGTCACTCATTGTATTTATGATTAAAATTTAGATTATTATGTTTTTATAGATGAAATTTCAGCTCAGATGCTGCACAGATCATTCTTAGCGACATTCATAGGTGTTTTCATGGCATTCTAGCCACGCCCTCACTTGGTCTCTCGCTTGATTTTATAAGCAGGTTTAAAACACGGAATCAGGGTGTTGAACAACGATTTTTTAGGTATTTGACGTATTATTCTCAATCTCGTCAAAAATAACACCGTCCTTGATGACTAATTTACGATCACCGTATTGAGCCAAGCTATCATCATGAGTCACGACTACCAGAGTTGCGTTATCCTCATCGGCAAGCTGCAGTAGCATCTCCATGACATGCTCACCGTTTTTTGAGTCCAAGTTCCCTGTCGGTTCGTCAGCAAAGATGACTTGTGGAGAGTTCACCAATGCGCGTGCAATAGCCACGCGTTGCTGCTCGCCACCACTCAGCTCAGCTGGCAAATGGTCGAGCCTGTGCTCTAGACCGACACGTGCCAGTGACTCAGCGGCCTTCTCTGCAAGATCCTTACCTCCTATCATCGCAGGAACCATGACATTTTCTAGAGCCGTCAGCTCTGGCATCAGATAGTAGTTTTGGAAAATATAAGACATGCCCTCGTTTCGAAGCGCTGCCTGTTTCTTGCGAGAAAGCGCATAAAGAGCAGCGTCTCCGATAAATACATCACCCTTATCAGCACGCTCCAGACCGGCTAAGATATACATGAGCGTTGTCTTACCAGCACCACTAGGCCCGCAGAGAAACACCTTCTCACCTTTCTTAATATCAAGATCTATGCCATGCAGCACCTCGACACGCTTCTTTCCCACAGTGTATCCGTGATTGATGTTCCGCGCTCTGATCCATGCCTTTATTGCCATGCACATCACTACTCTATTAGACCTCATGATGCGAATAATTTTATAAATAATTGCATGGGCAACCCCTTCTCATTAGGTTAAAATATTTACTCATGTCAGTCATCACATTTACCCCCCTCTATATGGAGCGCGTCTGGGGTGGTCGTCAGCTCGAGACGACTTACCAACGACCACTCCCCATAGCAGACCATCCTTATGGAGAGTCTTGGGACATTAGTGACCGCCCCGAAGCACAATCCATTGTCAGCGACGGCATTTACAAGGACATGACTCTTCACCAGCTATGGACTGAGAAGCGAGAGGAAATTTTTGGCATCCATTTTGAAAACACCGCGCGATTCCCCCTTCTGGTGAAGATCCTCGACGCGCACTCCGATCTCTCCATCCAAGTCCACCCACCTGAGCAGATGACAGACGAGCTAGGTGGCGAAGCAAAAACCGAAATGTGGTATATTGCCGCAGCAGAAGAACACGCCAAGCTATACGTCGGGATCAAAGAAGGCGTGACTGAGGAAAGCTTCCAGCACGCGCTCGATCACGGCACCGTCGACCAAGTCGCCCACGTCATCACTCCAAAAGCAGGAGAATCAATCTTCATCCCATCAGGACGACTCCACGCCATTGGATCGGGATTTCTCATCTACGAAATCCAGCAGAACTCCGACACCACCTACCGAGTCTTTGACTGGAATCGACTAGGCATTAATGGCAAACTTCGCGACCTCCATGTCAAAGAGTCCATGAAGTGCATTAACTTCCAAGATATCACCCCCTCGATGAATCCATTGAAAGAAAAAGTCATTGCGGACTGCCCATTTTTCAAAGTAGAGGAGCTCAGTCTCAAGGCTGCTACCAGTATTGGAAATCCAGACCCCGAGAGATTCTCCATCATCACCATCGTCAGAGGTAATCTAACCTGTAGTGATGGCAGAAAACACCAGCCAGGAGACTTCATCCTCCTCCCTCGTGGAGCCAGCCCGCTCACAGCTGAAGTAGATACCACCGTCTTACAGACAACGATCCCCCAGTCAAACACCAGTGCAGGCTAACTCTTAGCTATCCACACCAGCTTCTAACCCTTCATATGAGCGCCGCCATCCAAGCACCCCAACAGGTAGCACAAAAACCACGACGCAAAAAAAAGCTCCTTATAGCCCTCGGCATACTGAGCCTCATTGCCATCCTCATTATCGGTATTAGCTGGTGGCTTAATCGCCCCATCAAGCCAGTCATCCTAGCTGCAGAAGAACAGCAGCAACTAGAAATGAAAGTCATCGCTATGCAGCAAGAGCGTAGCTATGAAAAAGGCACTAACATCATCCAGCTCACAGAGCGCGAAATCAACGCCCTCTTCCACAAAAACACCCAGCTAGGTGATCAAATCAGATTTGAACTAGCCAGTGACGCTGTGCACGCACGCGTCTCCACCGACCTCAACTCAGACCTCCCTCTAGTCGGAGGAAAGAAGCTCAAAGCTAGAGCCCGATTCATCATCACCGATGAAAACAATGCCCCCGCTATCATCCTCGACGACCTTACCGTATGGGGAGTCTCTATTCCCAATGCCTGGCTCGCAGAAATGAAGGGGCAAAACCTCCTTAACAAACTAGGCATCGACCCCACAAGAAGCCAGCTCAGCAAAGGCATCAAAACAGTCAAGATTACCAATGGCAATCTACGCATTGAGCTTGCTGAATAGTAAAACGAGTAGCCTCTCTAATAAGCAAGACCCATAGCCTGAGCAATAAGTGCGAAGAATGCTACGTGCTCGCTATCATCAAAGGCCCCTAAAAAAGACATTGCCAAGCAGAGCACTCTTACTCATAGTCCCCGCGTCTGAGCGAATTGACACGGAGACTATAGACTCTCACGATACAAATCACTCATGGAATAATCACCCAATGGTCGCCTGCTTAACAGGCACCTTTAAGAAGCACTCAGAATAGACAGCTAAAGTCCACTCTCAGTAGCCCATTAATACCAATGGAATGACTCCAGCCTCGAAGGGTTCGCAAACTTGAATGCCCCAACTCGATGCACCCCATCCTCGTCCTGGCGCGACACCATGACAACCTTTTCCATTGTGCAATATACTTGCCTAATAAAGAACGCTGAACACAGCTGTGTTCTACCCTCAAACACATACAGCCTCTACTATTCCATCCCTTTCTGAGCTTTCTTAGATAACGAAGAGCTTCTCAGAGAAAGATCTAGTAAAAGACTTCTAGTAACTATTTCACCACCCAACTAACTCACAATCACCTTGCTAACCTCCCATGAGTAAATCACCTATTCAGGACGACAACCTTGCTGACAAGAACAGCTCTGGTAACGACAACGCTGCCGAAAACAAAGCTGCTAAAACGCCAAAAACAAAAACGGCCAGTAAAACAGCGAGTAAGAAAGTGGCTAAAAAAGCAGCGACCAAAGCTACAGCTAAGACCGCAGCTGCAAAGACGCCTGCTGCAAAGAAAGCCGCAAAAAAAACAACGGCCAAAAAAGCAGCAAAGAAAGCACCCGCGAAAACCGAAGCTACAACACCTTCCGCGTCAAAGCGAGCTGAGGTAAAAGAGCCCAAAGCAACACCTGCATCTGATCAAGCAGACCCCCCAGTCAAACAAACCATGGGACGAGTCGAAGGCCTAGGTGCTGTCAAAAAAGAAGATCGTAACCAGCCACGCCGCGACCGCGATAGAGACCGGAACGACCGTGATCGCCATAGAAACGACCGCGACAATCAAGAGAGAGACGGACATGACAACTCTCGCCGCAACCGAAACCAAGGACGCAATAAACAAGGTCAGCATAAAAATAACCGCAATCGTAACCAAGGAGGTAATGAGCGAGGTAAGCAAAACCAACAAGATAAGCAGAATGACAGGCAAAACGGCCGACAAGGTTCTAACCGTGATCGCCAGCCACGCGAGCGCCGTCCTAAGAAGGCCATCGTGCTCACAGGTGACCCTGTAAAGGTCAACGGCATGCTCGAGATCGCCCCTAAAGGCTTCGGCTTTCTCCGCGTCCCTGAAAAGAACTTCGAGCAGTGCAAACAAGACGTCTTCGTCACTCCAGACTTCATCCGTAAGCACGGACTCCGTGCAGGCGTATGGATCCACGGCACCTACCAAGAAGGCTCACGTGGCCCACAGCTCGTAGAAATCGAATCCATCAATGACATCGCTCCCGAGGAGGCATTCAAACTCCCTCACTTTGAAGAGCTCAAAGCCGTCAACCCAAGCCGACGCATCGCATTTGAAACCACTCCTGATCGCTACACTACGCGTGTTCTCGACATCGTAGCGCCCGTAGGCCGCGGTCAGCGAGGACTCATCGTCTCCCCACCACGCTCGGGTAAGACCACCTTACTACTGCACATGGCGGAGGCTGTCCGAGAGCAATATGACGAATCCATTCACCTCATTATTCTGCTCATCGACGAACGCCCTGAGGAAGTCACCGAGTTCAGACGCACCCTGCCCGGAGTAGAAATCTACGCTAGCTCAAATGACGACCCCGGTAAAAGCCACGCACGTATCGCAGAACTCTGTGTTGAGCGCGCTAAGCGCCTCGTAGAAGGCGGCACCGACGTCCTCATTCTCATGGACTCCATCACCCGACTCGCCCGCTCCTACAATAATGGAGGAGGCAGCAAAGGAGGTAATAATAACAAACGAGGCTACCAGTCTGGCGGTATTGTTGCAGGAGCTCTCGAAGCACCCCGCCGCATCTTTGCCGCTGCGCGAAACACACGCACGGCAGGATCACTCACTATCCTTGCCACCGCACTCGTGCAGACGAACTCCCGCGCCGATGAAGCCATCTTCCAGGAATTCAAAGGCACAGGTAACATGGAGCTCGTCCTCGATCGCCGTATTGCCGAGCAATACATCTACCCAGCGGTCGATATATTCAAATCTGCCACCCGCCGCGAAGAACTCATCATGGCAGACCACCTCCTCCATAAGGTAAACCTCATCCGTCGCGGACTCAAAGGCCACCGCCCAGAAGAAGCGATGGAACGACTACTCTTCTTCCTCAAGAAATTCCCCAATAACGCGCAAATGCTCATGGAAATCAAAGGCTAAGCATCCGCCAACCTTGCTGATTCTTCCTTGATCATTGTCTTTCTTTCTCTACATTCTCTTATCAACTTTCGATTTCTATCTGTAATCTATGTCTACTGAGCTGACTCGTAACTTCTCCATCATCGCGCACATCGACCACGGTAAAACGACCTTATCGGATCGACTCATGCAGTTCACCAAAACCGTCGCCGAGCGAGATCAACAAGATCAGCTCCTCGACGCAATGGACCTCGAACGCGAGCGAGGCATCACCATTAAGTCGCACCCCGTCACCATGTCCTACAAGGCAAAAGACGGTAAGACCTACCAACTCAACCTCCTCGACACACCAGGTCACGTAGACTTCTCCTATGAAGTCTCACGCTCATTAGCAGCCTGTGAAGGAGCGCTCCTCATCGTCGACGCAGCACAGGGCGTAGAAGCTCAAACCATGGCTAACCTACACCTAGCCAATGAACAAGAGCTCAGCATTATCCCCGTCATTAATAAAATCGACTTACCCAATGCCGACCTACCAAAGGTGCACAAGCAGCTCGAAGACATCATCTGTATCCCCGCTAGCGAAGCTATCCCAGCCTCGGCAAAAAATGGCATCGGCATCGAAGACATCCTAGAAGCCGTCGTCGAGCGAATCCCAGCTCCTACTGAAAATGAAGACAAGCTCCTCCGAGCTTCTGTCTTCGACTCCATCTACGACCCATTTCGCGGTGTTGTCTCCTACGTGCGTGTCATGTCAGGCACCATGAAGCGCGGCACCCGTATCAAGCTCTTCCACACTCCTAAATCCTACGAGATTAAGGAAGTCGGAGTCTTCACCCCAGGAATGAGTAAGCGCGACATCCTCAAAGCAGGTGATGTGGGCTATGTCATTGCTAATATGAAGACCGCGGCAGAAGTGAAGATCGGTGACACCATGACCGACACCACTCATCCCTGCGCTGAGCCTCTACCCGGCTTTAAGGAAATCCAACCTATGGTTTTCTCTGGCATCTACCCCGTCGACTCATCCGACTTCGAAGCGCTTAAGCTCGCCATGGGTAAGCTACAGATCAATGACGCAGCCTTCACATGGGCATCCGAGTCATCGGCCGCACTCGGCTTCGGCTTCCGCTGTGGTTTCCTCGGACTACTCCACATGGAGATCATCCAAGAGCGCCTACGTCGTGAGTTCAATATGGATGTCATATCGACCTATCCATCTGTTATTTTTGAAGTCACCAAGACAGACGGCACTGATGTCATCGTTGATAACCCCTGCCTACTTCCTGAAGCTCAGGAAATCGAAGAAATACGTGAGCCTATCGTCCGTGTCTATATCATGACCCCGGGAGACTACATCGGCGACATGATGAAACTCGTCATGGATAAGCGCGGAGAAATGGAAAACACAGAGACCATCGACGATCTCCGTGTCATGCTCACCTGCACCCTACCACTCTCCGAGATACTTGTTGATTTTAATGACAAGCTCAAGTCCATGACACGAGGATATGGATCGATGGACTACGAGCACGCAGGCTATAAGCCCGGCAAACTCGTGAAAATGGACATCCTCATCGCAGATGAACACGTAGACGCCTTCGCCACGATCGTTCACCGAGACAAGGCAGAAACCTACGGCAGAGGACTCTGCAAGAAGCTCAAGGAAGTCATCCCGCAGCAGCTATTCGTCGTAGCTATCCAAGCCGCCATCGGGGGTAAGATCATCGCCCGCGAATCCATCTCCGCCATGCGCAAAAACGTAACAGCCAAGTGCTACGGTGGTGACATCTCACGTAAGCGTAAGCTCCTCGAAAAGCAGAAAAAAGGTAAAGCCAAAATGAAAGCCATTGGTAAGGTAAACATCCCACAGGATGCCTTCATTCGCGTTTTGAAAAACGACTAAATAACAGTCAGCTACTCATGAGAACTCTTGTCATAGGTGATATTCACGGCTGCCTCACAGCCCTCAAGACTCTCGTAGAGTCTCTCGAACTCACCCCTGAAGACACTCTCATCACAGTAGGTGACTACATCGACCGCGGCCCAGACTCGCAGGGCGTTATCGACTACCTTATCGACCTTAGAAAAAACCACCGTCTCATCACGCTCAAGGGCAATCACGAACTGATGATCAAGGACGCTCACACCGATGACGACGATCAGCTCTACTTCTGGCTGATAAATGGTGGCATTGAAGCGGCTCAGTCATTTGGTATCAATGACCTCGACGAGCTCCCCCAGAAATACTGGGACTTCATCGACGACTGCCCGCTCTACCACGAAACGCCCAATCACATCATCGCCCACGCCGGCCTTGAGCCAAATACCCCAGTAGCCGAGCAAGGCATCGAGTCACTCTGCTGGCTTCGCATTCATGACACCGAGCCACACATGTCAGGGAAAACTCTCATCTGCGGCCACACGCCACAGCGAGACGGCAAGCCCCTCAAGCTGCCCCACGCGATCTGTATCGACACCCATGTCTTCGCCTCCCAATGGCTCACCTGCCTAGATATCGATAGTGAGAACTACTGGCAAGCGAATCAAAACAAGGAAACAAGACAAGGAACACTCTAAATTCATTTAGTTAGAAAAGCTCAAAAATGACTAAGATTCTAATCATTTAGATGGACTGAATTTCTCACATTTAATAATATTCTCAGCAGATGCGACACTTTGTAATTGGAGACATACACGGATGTTTAAAATCCCTTAAAAACCTCGTCAAATATCTCGAAGCTCAAGGCCTCGGCCCCCGAGATACGATCATCACTCTTGGCGACTACATCGACCGTGGTCCAGACACCAAAGGGGTGATCGACTACCTCATTGACCTCAAAAAGAAATACCGCGTCATTTGTCTCAAAGGCAACCACGAAGAGCTCATGGAATACGCCCGTGAATCAAAGCAAGATTTAGAGTTCTGGATAGAAAATGGAGGACAAGTCACCCTCGACTCATTCGGCGTGGATAATGTCAAAAAGATCTCAGGTAAATACTGGGACTTCATCATCTCCTGCTTTCAGTATCACGAGACCTCCCATCACATTTTCGTGCACGCTGGGCTCAAGTCAAATGTGCCACTCAATCGTCAACACCCCAACATCCTCTTCTGGCAACGCCTGAGAGACAGTAAGGCACATATGTCGGGCAAAACCGTCATCTGTGGACACAGCCCCCAAGACTCAGGAGTCCCCATTAACCTCGGCCACACCATTGGTATCGACACCTATGCCTTCGCTGACCTCTGGCTCACCTGCCTTGACCCCGTCAGTGGCGAGTTCTGGCAGGCCAATGAATTCGGTGACAGGCAGAAGGGCAACATCAGCGAGCTCAAAGTGCCCCTACCACCCCTGAGCCAGCCCTCTGGACAATAAATCTCCTTTTAGCTCATTTCAGGTTTGGCATCTAGCCAAGAGAGACTAAGAAAGGTGCGTGAATAAGTTCCATACTGACGACCTACGCATCGGAGAGATAAAGCCCCTGATGTCACCCGATATCCTCTCCTACTTATTACCGATATCAGGCACCGCCTCTGAAGTCGTCACTAAGGCAAGGCTTGGCACAGAAAACATTCTCAAAGGTGATGACGACCGCCTACTCGTCGTCGTTGGCCCCTGCTCTATTCACGACACCGCTGCTGCTATTGAATACGCAGCTAGACTCAAGGAGGCCGCCGATCGATACGCCGATGACCTACTTATTGTCATGCGTGTCTACTTCGAAAAGCCACGAACGACCGTCGGCTGGAAAGGCCTCATCAATGACCCTAATCTAAACGGCTCCTTTGACATTAATCAAGGCCTACGAGTCGCCCGCGAACTCCTCCTCGAACTAGCCGAAATGGGAGTAGCAGCAGGCACTGAATTCCTCGACACCATCTCGCCCCAATACTACGCCGACCTCATCTCATGGGGAGCTATCGGAGCACGCACCACAGAGTCTCAGATCCACCGCGAATTAGCATCTGGACTATCCATGCCCGTTGGCTTCAAGAACGGCACAGGTGGATCTATCCAAATTGCCCTCGACGCTATCCAAGCATCTGCTGGCCAGCACCATTTTCTCTCAGTCACCAAGCAAGGTGTTTCAGCCATTGTCACCACTAAGGGTAATGACGCCTGCCACATCATCCTGCGCGGCTCATCACAAGGCACCAACTATGAGGCCGAAATCATCGCAGATATCTGCCAGCAAATCACCGACGCCGGCCTCCCTGCCTCCGTTATGATCGACTGCTCCCACGGTAACTCCCTTAAGGACTACCGCAACCAGCCAATCGTTGTTCAATCACTCTGCCAGCAAATCACTGCAGGTAACAAGTCCATTACCGCTGTCATGATCGAGAGTAACATCATCGAAGGTAGCCAGAAGCTCCAAGGCAACCTAGAAGACCTCGTCTACGGACAGTCCGTCACCGACCAATGTGTTAACTGGCAGACAACAGAAAACATGTTCGAAGAACTCGCCAAGTCCGTGCAATCACGACGAGCTCACTAAGTATTCTAAGACTCAACAGCAACAAACTGTAGGCTAAAACACCTACCAAAAAGAGCGCTCTTCCCACAGGAAAGGCGCTCTTTTTCATAAAGGCACTCTAGAATGCAGTAAGCTTTATTACCGCACTCTAGATGAAAATCATTCTCGACTAAGGCACTCTAGGAAACTTGCTGAAGTCAGGCTCACGCTTTTCGATAAAGGCGTTTTTACCCTCCTTAGCCTCCTCACTCATGTAGTAGAGAAGGGTAGCGTTCCCCGCTAAGTCGAGTAAGCCCATCTGACCATCGCAGTCAGCATTGAGAGCAGACTTCAGGCAGCGCATCGCTAGTGGCGAATGCTCCAGCATCTCACGGCACCACTGCACAGTCTCCTTTTCCAAATCTGCAAGAGGCACCACCGTATTAACCAGCCCCATATCAAGAGCCTGCTGCGCATCATACTGACGGCAGAGATACCAGATCTCACGCGCCTTTTTTTGCCCCACAATACGTGCTAAATAGCTAGAGCCTAAACCACCATCAAAGGAGCCCACCTTCGGCCCTGTCTGGCCAAATTTAGCATTATCAGCCGCAATCGTAAGGTCACAGACCACATGCAGCACATGTCCGCCACCGATAGCGTAGCCAGCAACCATCGCCACCACTGGCTTAGGTAAATTACGAATCTTACGCTGCACATCGAGGATATTCAGACGAGGAACCCCGTCGCCACCAATGTAGCCAGCATGACCACGCACCTTCTGATCTCCACCTGAGCAAAACGCCTGATCACCTGCACCGGTGAGAATGATAACACCTACCTCGCTATCTTCGTGAGCGAAGTCAAAGGCGCGAAGAAGCTCCTGAGTTGTTTCTGGGCGAAATGCATTACGAACCTCAGGACGGTTAATTGTAATCTTCGCGATTTTTCCGTCCTCGGACTTATCATAGAGAATGTCTTCAAATGTATGAGCTGATTTCCACATAGGGGGATCATTCATGCAGATCGAGCATGGTGCAATTGCAAATCAACGCAGCGAGTCAGATTCTATCATATTACGACATATTTCGGCAAATTTCTCAGGTTGATCCCACGGCACACGATGCCCACAGTCAGATACTACCTCATGGTGTCCCTGCTGCAGCTCAGCAACTGCTCGTCGCCCTATAGCAGTGAACTTCTCATCCTCTTCACCAGTCACCCACGTCACCGGACAAGTAATCTCACCAAGCCTCGCAGACAAATCCTCCTGCCCACCCAGTGACCAATTAGTAAAAGACCTCGCCACCGAAGCCCTGCGGCTCTTCAGAGGCAAGCGACTCGGTAAATGACTCGGTGAATCACCAGCTTGCAACACAGCCTGACTCCCCCACTGCTCTAGGAACTCAGACCACTCGCCCTTCAGCGCTCGTGCTGACCACTCCGCATCCTTGCGACGCCTATCTACCCTGTCCTCTTCATTGTCGAGACCAGTATGAGCTGAGACAATCATCGCAGACTTCCACATGCCTGGCCTCGCCAGCAATGCATGTAGTGCCAGCCTACCACCCATCGAATACCCCAGTAAAGTAGGAGTAGGATCAATGCGCGTGATTTCCTCAGCTAGCGTATTGCCAATCTGACTCAGTGGCATCGGGCAGCACTCCAGAAAGCGCCATAAGTCTAGCCGCCTAATCTCCCCTGCCGACTCACGTATCGCAGGAAAAGCAGCCAGCTGGCGCCAGTCATCGGCCATACCCACCGCCCCATGTAATGCCCAGATCACCTGATCACTAAGTTTTTTAATAAGATAGGCAAGCAGAGATCATCTCACCCGCTCACCTATCTGTAATTTTTCATCTACTAGATGACGATCTAGAGTGCCTTCAGGCATGACTTCACAGCCTCCATATTTGGCATATCACTAGGAACCTCAAGCACCTCCGCGTAGCGGATAACACCCGCCTTATCGATTACAAATGCCGAGCGCTTTGGCACGCCACCCATGATGAGGTTCTTCTCAGGGAGAAATGATTCATAAGCCACACCATAAGCCTCCGTTACCTTATGCTCGTAGTCACTTAGGAGAGTGAGCTCAATGCCCTCCTTCTCTGCCCATTCTTTCTGAGCAAAGGGGTTATCACCTGAGATACCAAGCACCTTAGCGCCCAAGTCATTATAAGTATTGAGCTCCTGAGTTAATGAGCAAAACTGAGTCGTGCACCCTCCAGTGAACGCCATCGGCACAAAAAGAATAAGGATATTCTGCTCACCGATCAACGACGAGAGAGAAAACACCTCTGGTCCCTCAGAGGTGAGGGTTACTAGGCTAAAGTCTGGCGCTTGATCTCCGATTTGAATACTCATGATATAAATGTAATAGAATTAGTTAAAAGTCGTTAGGTCAACATGGCCGAATCAATCCACCATCCCAACTGCCCACACCATAAGAACGCAATCCTCCGCTGGCAAGTCTGCAGAGCATCATATTCTGGGGGAGGATTGCTACTAAGATTTTCTCCAATAATCTGGAGATTTCCACCGACGCAAACGGAGATTACAACTCCAACAGTATTGACGATTTGATCGAATTCGCCATCGGTCAAAACACGATGCCAACACGCTCAGCCAATGGAACTCTGACATTCACTACCACTAATGAAGCCATTGCAGATGGTTACACCGTGGCACTTCAGTTTAGCTCAGATTTAGATAATTGGACTTCTGCTACTACCTCGACAAATGGAGTCAGAATTACCAGCACTCATACCCTCCCCAACGGAGATGTTGAAACAGGGTTCCAAATTGATGCCCCTACGGGAGAAAATCGGGTCTTTTGGCGCATCATAGCCTTCTAAGGGTGTCCTTGATTAGCTATTAAGCAACAAAGGATCTGGGCAGTAGTCGCGGCGCTCGCAGCTTACTAGACCTACTCATCAGATCTGGCGTGAAGCTTAACGTCCATTCTGTTAAGGCGTGTCCTTCTAGGCTTTTAAAACCGATGATCAACCACTTCAAGAAAGGGTAGTCGTCTGATCGAGTAAGGCTGACGTTTCTATATCGCTATGTGGCAGAGATCAATCTGCTGCACCTAAAGAATTGATAATTTCCTCGGCTGCAAGTTTTCCTGAAATGATTGAGCCTTCTATTGAGGCGCTCATGGTATGATCTCCACAGATCAGAGTGTCGCCGAGTTTAATGAACCCTTGTGGCTCTTTGGTAGCTTTGCTTGGTCCTTGTTCGGGTAAAGCATGCTTGATGACGTCGGTGCGCAGGTGCTTCCAGTGAGTTACTTCTTCACCAAACCATGCGACGAGCTCTTCTTTCACGTCCTCTGGGATATGTTCACCTTGGTGGACACCTAGTAGAGATACAGAAATCAAGGACTGCTTCTCAGGTGCGTATGCAGGGCTCACATCAGACGGGACTGACACATTATTGATCAGGCCATTTTTAGTGCCGTTGAGCGCAATGATCGCTTCATTGAGGGGAGACTTATCTGCTTTGAAGTAGACATTGGTGACCGACCTCCAGCTAGGAGCTACGGGTGAGAATTCAGCGACTAGCTTACTAGTCTGGGCTGCTTCTGTAGCTATGACTACTTGGCTTCCTGTGATTTCGCCACCATCAGATAGCGTTACAGAATCTCTCGTAACAGAAGAGACAGGCGAGTTGAGCTTAATGGATGCTGCGGGTAATAACTCACTAAGCTGGCGTGGTATCGATCCCATGCCATTGGCTGGGAGTGTTGCATGCCCTGTGCTGAACATTTTGAAGGTAAATTCAAACATCCGACTCGATGTTCTTAGGTCTCGTTCCAAAAAAATACCTCCGTAGAAGGCGCGAAAGAAGCCATTGATCATGGGTGAACTGAAGCCGAAGCGTGATAGAAATTTTTCAGTGGT